>JAMFST010000802.1 GCA_026225435.1 Labilithrix luteola | reverse complement strand
GGCCTCGCCGCCGCCGGCCGCCTCGACGCGGTAGCTGTTTCGGTCAGCGGATCGGGTCGCTGGTCTTCGCCGGATCGCCCGCGTCGTCCGCCTCCACCGCGCGCGGGCGCACGCTCTGGCCGGCGAACGGCTCGGGGCCCATCTCGGCGAAGGCGACGAGCCCCGCCTCGGCCGCGGCTCGCTCGGCCAGCCGCTTCGAGCGGCTCGTCCCGCGCGCCAGCGGTCGATCGCCGATCGACACCTCCACCTCGAAGGACAGATCGTGCTGCGGCCCGCTGGTGCCGGTCACGCGGTAGCTGGGGGAGGGGAGCCGCTCCGCCTGCACCTGCTCCTGCAGGGCGCTCTTCGGATCGAGCCCGCCGAGCCCCGCCCCTTCACGCTCGCGCGTCTCGACGATCCAGGCGACGAGCGCGCGCGCCCCCTCCGGACCCCGCGCGTCGTACACCGCGGCCACCAGCGCCTCGACGGCGTCGGCCAGCACGTTGGGCTGCTCGCGCTCCCCCGCCGCGTTGGCGCCGCGACCGAGGAGCAGGCACGGCCCGATCTCCACCTCGCGCGCCCACGCCGCCAGCGCCGATGCGTTCACCAGCGCGCTGCGCATGCGCGTGAGCGCCCCTTCGTCCGCCGCCGGGTGATCGCGCACCAGGCGCTCGCTGACGCACAGGCCGAGCACCGCGTCGCCGAGGAACTCGAGCCGCTGGTTGTCGACGCGCGCGTCGCGCTCGCCGCGGGTCTCGTTCGCCCAGCTCGAGTGGGTGAGCGCCTCGCCGAAGCGCGGCAGCTCGCCGTCGCCGATGCGCTCCATCAGCTGCGCGCGGAAGCGCACCCGCGATTCCTCGAGGCTGGGGCGGCTCTTCTTGGGCGACGCCATCAGGTCCGGTAACGCCGGTCGCTCTCCTCGGCGAGCTCGCGATCGCGCGCGCTGATCCCGCCCGCGTCGTGCGTCGACCAGGACAGCTTCACCTTCCCCCAGCCGAGCGCCACGTCCGGATGATGGTCCTTCGCCTGCGCGACGGCGCCGACCTCCACCACGAAGGCCAGCGCCGCCGCGAAGTCGGCGAAGGCGTACTCGCGAACGAGGGCGTTTTCCTGCTCGCGCCACGGGGCGTGCGCCCGTGTCCAGGTGGCGATCTCCTCGGCGGTCAGCTTGGTCATGGAGCGTTTGCTAGCATGGTGGTTCCCGATGGCGCTGCTCGCTTGCCCCTTCTGCCGTGAGATGTACCAGGACGGCGAGTCGCCCACGTGTCCGGTGTGCGGCGTGGCCCTCGTCCCCTTCACCGAGCTCCCGCGCTCGCACGACGGGCTCGATCCGGACGAGCTGATCGATCCGCTCGACGAGCGCCTCCCCGCCACCTACGCCGGCCGCGGTCGTGGCGCGCTGGTCGCCCTGTCGCTCCTGGGGCTCGGGCTCTTCTTCGCGCCGTGGATCCACCTGGTGCTCCCGGAGATCGCCGACCTCAGTGGCTTCTTCCTCTCGCGCCGCCTCGGCTGGTCGTGGGGAGCGGCGGTCGCCTGGTTCGTCCTCGTGCCGACCATCGCCAGCCGGCGCAGTATCCGCCAGCTGCGTGGCGCGCGGGTCGCCGCCTGCTTCCTCGCGCTGGTGCCGGCGATCACCGCGGCGATCCTCCTCATGCGCTCCCCGCCGCACGGGCCGGTGCCGGTGAGCTTCTCCTTCGCCTGGCCGCTCCCGGCGACCCTCGTCGTCAGCGTCGTCGCCGCGCTCGTGGCCGCGCTCCACCTGGGCGGCCGCCTCGACGACGTGAAGGTCAGTCGAGGCAGCTCGCACGGCGAGACGCTCCATTAGAAGCAAGAGAGGCCACGCGTTGTCGAAGAGGTTGTCGATGAGCCGCCGCAGGAGCCCCTCGCGCGCGGGCTCGAGCTCTCGTCGCGTCTTCCTGCAGATGCAAAGGAGCTCGTTTCACGTTGATCCCTCCCCTTGGGCGTCAGAGCAAAGTCGAGCGGCGATTTTCGCCACTGGTACTGAACCCACAACCGTACGAGGCGACTTGACGAGCGGCCAGTCCATCCCGACTGGCGCAACTCGCCGCATGGAGGCATGGTGCGGAACATGGGAGCGCGGCGTCAGGAGTCGCCCGGCCAGCCGGGCTCCGCGCAAGGCGACGGTGCGGGCTCCGTGAAGCGGGCGAGAGCGGTCTCGTATCCGGACGAGATGGACGTCCCGGCGGCGGTGGTGTGTGCGCGCTGCGGGGAGAGCGAGTGCATCTGCGTCGAGGAGGCCAGCCGCTCCGGTGTGGTCATGGTGGTCCCATGGGAGAACGAGCGAGCAGGCGACCCGTTCGGCTCCCCGCGAAACGGGCTCCTCCGCCGGCTCTGGGCCACGTCGCGGAGCACCACCTTCGAGGCGGAGGCCTTCTTCGAGCTGATGCCCGATGGCCCCATCGCGCCGGCGCTCCGCTTCGCGCTGATCAGCGAGCTCTTCGCCTCGACCGGCTCGATCCTCTGCGCCCTGCCGTTCCTCGCCGTGCTCGCGCCCCGGTGGCTGCGGCACGTGGCGCTGGATCCGGTGGCGCGCGAGCTCGCGATGCGGATGCTCCTCCTGGCGATCCCGTCGTTCGCGCTGCTCCTGGTCGTCGCTCATGCGATGCACGGCCTGGCGCTCGAGCGCGGGGCCCGGGCAACAGGAGCGCAGCCGTCGGGCAAGCGGGCGCTGCGCTTCGGCCTGTATGCGGCCGGGTGGGACATCGTCATCGGCCCCATCGGCGCCGTCGTCCTCCTCTTCGCCCACGGCCCGCGCGGGATCCTGGAGCTGCTCGACGTCGCGGTCGGCGTCCCCGGGCGCGCCTCGCGCTCCTTCCTCCGTGGCACCTATCGCCTCGACGGTGGCGCCGCGAAGGGGGCGCTGTCGCACGCGTACGGCGTCGCCATCGTGGCCACCGTGATCGGCGCGATCGTCGTCGTCGCCGGCGCGGTCGCCGCGGCGATCATCGTCGGCTGAGCGCGTCGCCGAGCTACGTTACCTTCGCGCGTCGGCGGCGAGGATGAACAGGTGGTCGTGCGGCGCTTGGTCGTGGCAGCCTGCGCACGCTGGCGGAGTCTGGACGGTGCCGTCGGCGTTGTGCACGCGGAATTGCCAGCGCGCGCCGGAGCCTCCGTCGCCGGCGTCGCGCTTCTGCATGATGAAGAGCAGCTCACCGAGCTTGCTCGGGTGGACCTCCACCAGCGTGGCCCCCGCTGCCGCGTCCTCCTCGCCGTTGAGCGCCTTGGCCCCGGCGATGTCCGCGTACACGGTGCCCGGCCAGTTGCCCGTCCCGTGCCCGCGGGACGCGCCGAGCGCACCCAGCTTGGGGAGCTCGTCGCGCCAGCCGGCCGGGAGTGAATCGTCCACCGCCGGCCCGCCGTCGCCGTGCCCCGTCGGGGCGTCGATCGCGGTGTGGCTCGAGCCGACCACGTCGCCGGTGTCCCGGTGCGCGCAGGCAGCGGCTGCCATCACGCCGGCGACGAGAAGAAAGACGCGCACGGGCGTGGACGAAGCGTTCAGCGGACGGGGCATGGAGCGCGGCATCTTACGCGCGCCGCGCGGATCGCGTTACAGGACCACCGCGCATGCCCAGGACCACCAACGAGACGCCTCGCCTCCGCGTGCCGAAGCTCGCCGATCCCTTCCAGGTGGTGCTCGTCGAGCCGGAGATCCCGCCCAACACCGGGAACATCGCGCGCCTGTGCGCCGCCACCGGCTCGCGCCTGTGCCTGGTGGGCAAGCTCGGCTTCCGCATCGACGAGCACGCGGTGCGTCGCGCCGGCGTCGACTACTGGCACCTCGTCGACGTCCGCCAGGAACCGGATTTCTCCCACTTCACGAGCGGCTTCGCGGAGGGGCCGTCGGGCCGCAAGCTGCACCTCTTCGCCGCCACCGCCACGCGCAGCTACCTCGACGCCGGCTTCGCCCCGGGCGACGCGCTCGTCTTCGGCAAGGAGAGCGTCGGCCTGCCCGAGGAGCTGCTGGCGCAGTATCCGGACCGCGTCGTCGGCATCCCCACGATCGGCGCGGTGCGCTCGCTGAACCTCGCCAACGCCGTCGGCATCGCCCTCTTCGAGGCGCTGCGCCAGACCGGCGCGCTCGCTTCGCCGTACACCGGCTGAGGCGCTGCCAATCGCTTGCGACCGCGCCGCTCTCGATGCAAGACAGCGGGCATGCGCTTGCTTCGCCCCGCTCTCACGCTCGCCTCGCTGATCCTCCTCGCGGTCGCCTGCAGCAACTCGACGACGCCGGTGAACAACACGCCGGCCGCTGGCGACGACGATGACGACGACACCAACCCCACGCCGCTGTTCACGTTCTCGTCCCGGCCGGCGAAGTACCCGACCGACGCGTCCTGGCAGGCGGCCGAGCTGTCCTACGTCCGCGCCGTGTGCACCCCGATCCGCGCGGCCGGCAAGCACTGCTACGTCAACCTCGGCCAGCAGAACACCACGTGGGCGGAGTCGATCGCGGACGAGGACGC
>JAMFST010000801.1 GCA_026225435.1 Labilithrix luteola | reverse complement strand
GGTGGCGTTCCGCCCGCTGCGTGCCGCGGTAGACCTCGATGGTGTAGCTCATCGACTGGAACGTGTGGAACGACAGCCCGATCGGTAGAACGAGGTTCAGCATGGGCGCGAACGGTCGCGCGCCGAGGGAGATCGCCAGCTCGTCCACGGAGCGCGAGAGGAAGTCGAAGTACTTGAAGAAGGCGAGGACGCCGACGTTGGCGATCAAGCTCGCCACCAGGTAGGCGCGACGCTTCGCGCCGGTAGCGGACTCGATGAGCAACGCCGCGACGTAGTCGACGGCGACGGTGCCTACCAGGATGAGCACGTACTTCGGTACGAAGCTCATGTAAAAAAGTACGCTCGCGGCCAGCAGCCAGGCCCACCGGTAGGCGTGGGGGATGGCGAAGTACCCGATCGTCACGACGGGGAAGAACAGCGCGAAGGCGAACGAGTTGAACAGCACGGCGGCGCGACGCTATCACGCACATTCCGCGTGCCTGGGCGGCAGTTCCGCGGCGGCGGACAAAAAAAACGAGCGCCGTGCCCCTCCCCAGGGTCACGGCGCTCACCCCGCCCTGCTCGACGGGGGGTACTGCGTGTGCTGCGTGTCGTCTCGGTGCTGCGGTGCTGCTCGGAGCTTCAGATCTTCATCACTTCATCGCCTTGACGAAGGTGCTGCCGTTCGGGGTGCCGAGGCCGGTGATGGTGTCGTAGCCGACCGCGGTGTCGATGGTCTCGCCGTGGTAGCCGAGGGTGACGACGGCGGTGACGTTCGTGCCGATCAGGTTGACCGCCTCGGGGGTCTTCGACGAGACGACGTCGCGCCAGGCGCTCGACTTGAGCGCGTAGAGCTGCGCGTTGGCGAAGCCGAGGGTGTGGCCGGCGTTCTGCTGCGAGAGGGCCATGATGCCGACGAAGAGCGGGCAGGCGAGGCTGGTGCCGCCGATGGCCGACTCGCTGTACACGCCGCTGGTCGGGTCGGTCTCGCCGATGAGGAAGCCGGTGTACGGGTCGGCCAGGGTGGCGACGTCGGGGACGACGCGGGCCGGGGCGCCCGGCTCGTTGGCGAGCGCGGAGGGGACGAGCTTCTTCTGGTAACGCGGCTGCGTGTACACCAGGCTCACGCCGCCGCCGGCGCCGCCGCCGAACTGGCCGGGAGCCGCGGGGGACCAGGCCTGCTGCGTCGGGCCGCCGTCGAGCGGGTTGCCCGCGTCGTCGGTGGGGATGGCGCCGCCGTCGAGCAGCTCGGGGGCGAGGATGCTGTAGCTGGTCGCCCAGCCGGTCTCGAACACGTAGCTGTTGGACGAGTCGATGGCGAGCGAGGTGCCGCCGACCGCGGTCACGTGCGGGAGCGAGGCGGGGAACGACGCCGAGACCTGGCCGAGGTTCTGGCTCGGGTCGGCGAAGCTGTTGAAGTCGCCGCTGTCACCGGAGGAGAAGTAGACGCCGATCCCCTTGAGGCCGGCGTGCAGGACCGTCTGCTGCCAGACGACGAAGTCGTTCGCCTGCCCCTCGGGCGAGCCGTAGGAGTTGGAGATCATCGTGGCCAGGCGCTTGGAGATGATGACGTTCATCGCCGCGGTGAGGTCCTGGTCGGTCGGGCTGGCCGCGCCGACGAAGACGATGTTGGCGCCCGGGGCGCTGGCGTGGATCGCTTCCACGTCGAGGGTCTGCTCGCCGTACCAGCCGGTGTCGACCGGGGGCTCCGGGTTCTGCGTCGCCGGGCCGGTGACCGCGGTGAACTGCGAGGAGAGGAGCGGGTGGCTCGGGTCGTGGGCGAGGGCGTACTTCTGCGCGTCGGCCAGGAGGGTGGGGGACTGGTACGCGTCGAGGATGGCGATGGTGACGCCGGTGCCGTCGGTCTTCTTCGAGACGAGGCTGTCAGTGCCGTAGGCGCCGCGGATCTGCGGGGGGGTGTAGCCGCAGAGGAAGCTCGACGTGGTCGCCGGGTAGTCCTTGCCGTAGGCCGGCTCGACGGTCGCGGTGTTCTGGTTCCAGAACTGCGAGCACGCAGTGGGCGGGGCGGCGGTGCCGGCGCCGGCGTCCGCGGTGCCGCCGTCGGTGGCGGTGTGGTTCGGGTCGAGCAGCGTGGTGGTGCCGTTGATCGACTGCACGCTGCCGGAGCGGATGTTGTGTGGGGCGAGCTTGACGGAGTTGGAGAGACCGAGGACGCCGCCGACGACGTCGAGGATGCCGGCCGGCAGGCTCGGCTGGTCGACCGGGCCGCGACGCTGCACGCCGCTGACGTTGTAGTGACCGAGGCGGGTCGAGAACGCGGACTTCACCTGCGCGGAGGTGCCCTGCGCCTGGATGTACATGTTGTTGTCCGGCACCTCGGTGATCTGCAGGCCGTGGGCCTCGAGGTGGGCGCGGACGATGGCGACGTCGCTGGCGGTGGGGGCGTACTTGGTGAGGAACTCCTCGTCCGTGAGGAACTGGCCGTAGGTGGCGCTGGTCGGGTCGGAGACGGCGTAGAGCTCGTCGACGGCCGCCTGGTAGTTGTGGAGCTTCAGGTGGACCTGGATGCTCACCGACTCGGTGTCGTCGACCATACCGGTCAGGCGCTCGGCGGTGGCCCAGCTCGGGCGGTCCAGCGGGTTGGCCTCGGCGGTCTCGGCAGTGGGGGCGTTGCTGACGGCGGCGGCCGGGGTGTTGTCCGTGGTGGACGAGCTCGAGTCGCCGGAGGAGCAGGCGACGAGGGCGGCGAGGCCGGAAACGGTGGCGAGACCAAGCGTGAGGCGGGAAAGCGTGCGGAGCTTCATGGGGGAGGGAGTTCTTTCGAGGCGAATCGGTTTGAAGCAGGTCCATCGGTGCCGAGCAGGGCCGCGATGTGGGTAAAGGAATGACGTATGGTCCCACTGTGGTCAAACAGAATTATTGACAATTTTTTCAGACGCAATTTTGACGCTCCAAGTCGTATGTAATATGTTGAAATTATTCATGTTTATTGGTGGATATTTTGATCCATGGATCCGATTTTGTCCGGGTCCGGGTTTACGAAACCGCCTGCTCGAGCTCGCATCTGTATGCCTCGCCTCGATGCTCCCTGGTTCGCCTCGGTGCGTCGCTCCGTCGGTCTGCGGTGGTAGGTTGCCGGCGTGCCGACGCGACCGCCCGTGAGCCGACCGCCCCCGACCCTGACCTCTGGCCACACCGGCTCAGGGGCCGCGCCCTTGACCTACGCGCAGGCAGGCGTGGACATCGACGCCGGCGACGCGCTGGTGGAGCGCATCAAGCCGCTCGCGCGGATGACCCGCATCGCCGAGGTCATGGAGGACGTCGGTGGCTTCGCCGGCCTGTGCCGCGTGCCGACCGACATCGACGAGCCGGTGCTGGTGAGCGGCACCGACGGCGTCGGGACCAAGCTGAAGGTCGCCTTCGCCACCGGCAAGCACGACACCATCGGGCAGGACCTCGTCGCCATGTGCGTGAACGACGTGCTGACCTGCGGCGCCCGCCCGCTCTTCTTCCTCGACTACTTCGCCACCGGGAAGCTCGACGTGGACGTGGCCGAGAGCGTGGTCCGCGGGATCGCCAACGCTTGCAAGATCTCCGGCTGCGCGCTCCTCGGCGGGGAAACGGCCGAGCTCCCGCAGATGTACGCCGCGGGGGAGTACGACCTCGCCGGCTTCGCCGTGGGCGTCGTCGGGCGCAAGTCGCTGGTCGACGGCAAGCGCACGGCGGCCGGTGACAAGGTCGTCGGCCTCGCCTCCAGCGGGCTGCACTCCAACGGCTACGCGCTCGCGCGGCGCGTGCTTGCGCCGGGGCATGGCGCCTTCGCCGAGCGGCCCGCGGAGCTCGGTGGGGCGTCCATCGGCGAGACCTTGCTCGAGCCGACGCGCCTCTATGCGCCGGCGGTGAAGGCGGCGCTCGCGGCCGGGCTGGACGTCCGGGCGATGTGCCACGTGACCGGCGGCGGACTGCCGGGGAACCTGCCGCGGGTGCTCCCCGAGGGGCTGGGCATCGCGCTCGTCGCCTCGTGGCCGCGGCCGCCGGTGTTCGATCTCATCGCCCAGCGCGGGCCGGTCGAGGAGACGGAGCTGCGCCGCACCTTCAACCTCGGCGTCGGCTACGTCTTCGTCGTCCCGCCGGAGCAGGAGGAGCGCCTCGCCGCGGTCATGAGCGAGGCGGGGTTCCCGTCGTTCCCGCTCGGCACGGTCATCGCGGTCGATCCGCAGACCGAGTTCGAGGAGCGCGTGCGGTTCAGCGAGCCGGGGGGGCCGGGAGCGTCGTGATCGCCCTCGGTGTGCTCGTCTCCGGCAACGGGACCAACCTCCAGGCGATCCTCGACGCCATCGCCGCCGAGCGTCTCGGGGGCGAGGTCCGCGTGGTGCTCTCCAACAAGGCGAATGCGCCGGCGCTCGAGCGCGCGCGCAACGCCGGGGTGCCGGCGGTGACGCTGGCGGCCAGCGATTTTCCCGACCGCGAGGCGTTCGACCAGGCGGCGGTGGACGCGCTCAAGGCCCACGGGGTCGAGTGGGTCGTGCTCGCCGGCTACATGCGCCTGGTGACGCCGCGCTTTCTCGATGCGTTCCCCATGCGGGTCATCAACGTCCATCCCGCGCTCTTGCCGGCGTTCCCGGGTCTCGACGCCGTCGGGCAGGCGCTCCGTCACGGGGTGCGGGTGAGCGGCTGCACCGTGCACCTGGTCGACACCGGGATGGATACCGGTCCGATCCTGGCGCAGTCGGCCGTCGCCGTGCGGCCGGGGGACGACGAGGATCGCCTGGCGGCGCGCATCCACGCCGAGGAGCATCACCTGCTCCCCGCGGTGCTCGCGCGCATCTCCGCCGAGGGGCTGAACGTGGACACCACCGGCCTGGTGCCGGGACAGCGTCCGAAGGTCCGCTTCGGCAACGGGCGCGACTCGCTGCGCGATCTCTCTCGCCCCGGCGGCGAGTGGGCTTGAAGGACTAGCTCCGGATGTCCAAGCACTATGACGTCGTCGTCCTCGGCGGCTCTCTCGGCGCGTTGACCTGTGCTGCGCTGCTGGCGCGGCGCTCGTGGCGCGTGCTCGTGCTCGGGCAGGGGAGGAAGCCCGCCTTCTACACCCACGACGATCTGACGCTGGCGCGGCGCACGTTCACCTTGCTGGCTTATCCGTCGCCGGCCTGGGGGCGCGTGCTCGTCGAGCTGGCGCAGTCGCAGACCTTCCGCCGGCGCGCGTTGCCGGTGGAGCCGATGTTCCAGGTGCTCGGACCGGGCGTGCGGCTCGACGTGCCGCCGGACGCCAACGCCTTCGGCGCCGAGGTGGACCGCGAGTTCGGCGAGGTGCGGCGCGTGGTCGATGCGCTCTACGAGCAGCTCGCCGCCGCCAACGCCGCCGCCGACGACGCCTTCGGGCGCGACCTGGTGTGGCCCGCGGGCAGCTTCTGGGAGCGTCGCGAGACCTCCCGCGTCAGCGAGACGCTGCCGTTCCTCGGCGCGCAGGTCAGCGATCCGCTCGCCGAGTTCCCCCGCGACCACGCCTACCGCGCGGTGGTCGAGGCGACGGCGCGCTTCGCCAGCGATCGCACCGGCGCGCTGCCGCCGTTCGCGCTCGCGCGGCTGCACGGAGCGTGGACCCGCGGCGTCTCCCGGCTCGCCGGCGGCGAGGACGAGCTGACCGATTTTCTCCTCGAGCGCGTTCGTGCCCACGGCGGCGAGACCCGGGTGGGCGAGCGCGCGACGGCGGTGGTGACCCGCGGCTCGCGCGTGACCGGCGTGCAGATCGATGGCGAGGAGGCGCCGGTGGGGGCGCATTTCCTCGTCGGTGACGCGCCCGCCTCCGAGCTGCTGCAGCTCGCGCCCAAGTTCCTCGCGGGCAGGCGGTTGCCCTGGCCGCGCGTCGTGCGCGGCGAGTCGCGCTTCGTGGTCAGCGCGGTGGTGCGCGACGAGGGGCTGCCGGCGATGCTGGGGACCGAGTCGTTCCTCGTCCCCTCGGATCCGATGGCGAGCGCCTTCTCCTCGCCGGATCCGCGGTACGCGCTCGGTGTGCACCTGCAGAAGGTGAGTGGCGGTCCCGGCAACGCGAACGGCCGCTCGCTGCTCGTCGCCGAGGCGCTGCTCTCGCGCGAGGCGGGGCCGCCGGTGGCGCGCGCCCGCGAGCTGGTGCTGGCGACGCTCGAGGCGTTCCTCCCCTTCGTCGAGCGTCACTACCTGTTCGTCGACTCGCCGCACGACGGGCGACCGGCCTGGGACTACCGCAGCGGGCACCGGGTCGAGGTGGACCGCACCGCCTTGCGCGCCGGCGGCGCCTCGGTCGACGTCGAGCCGATGGCCTCGCGCTGGGACATCGCCGACGAGGAGCTGGCCGACGGTCTCGGAGGGGAACCACTGCGCACCGCTCTGGGAAACGCCTTCGTCGTCGGCAGCAGCGTCTTGCCGGCGCTCGGCCAGGAAGGGGAGCTGCTCGCCGCCTGGAGCGTCGCCCGCATCATCACCCGCACCGATCGCCGCCGCGAGAAGATGCGCCGGGACATGTGGTCCAAGGTCGAACTAGGCTGATGAGGACATCGATGAGCCACCGATATGGCCGCAAATCGTCGGTCGGGGTCGGTCGCCGTACATAAGTACGGCT
>JAMFST010000085.1 GCA_026225435.1 Labilithrix luteola | reverse complement strand
CCCGCTCGGCTTCGACACCATCGTCCGTCGCGAGCCGGTCGGCGTCGTCGCCGGCATCGTCCCCTGGAACTACCCGGTCGTCCTGTCGATCACCAAGATCGCGCCGGCGCTGGCCACGGGCTGCACCATCGTCCTCAAGCCGTCGCCGGGCACCGTCCTCGACAGCTACATCGTCGCGGAAGCGGCGCACGAGGCGGGCATTCCCAAGGGCGTGATCAACTGGGTTGCCGGCGGGCGTGAGCTCGGCGCGTACCTGGTCAAGCACAAGGACGTGCAGAAGGTCGCCTTCACCGGCTCGACGGCTGCCGGTCGTCTCATCGCGGCGGTCTGCGGTCAGCTCCTTCGTCCGGTGAGCCTCGAGCTCGGCGGCAAGTCGGCGGCGATCATCCTCGACGACGCGAAGCTCGACAACGTCATGACCGGCCTGGACTTCCCGTCCTTCGCCAACAACGGCCAGACCTGCACGACCTGCTCGCGCATCCTCGCGCCGAAGGCCCGTTACAAGGAGGTCGTCGACGCCCTCGTCGCCAAGGCTTCCCAGATGAAGGTCGGTGACCCGCTCGACAAGAGCACCCAGGTCGGCCCGCTCGCCTCCAAGGAGCACCGCGACCGCGTCGAGGGCTACATCGCCAAGGGCAAGACCGAGGCGCGCGTCGCCCTCGGCGGCGGTCGTCCGAAGAACATGGGCGGCAAGGGCTGGTTCGTCGAGCCGACGATCTTCACCGACACCGACAACAACTCCACCATCGCGCGTGAGGAGGTCTTCGGGCCGGTCCTCACGGTCATCCCGTACAACGACGAGGCGGACGCCATCCGCATCGCCAACGACTCCGAGTACGGCCTCGGCGGGAGCGTCTGGTCGTCCGACGCGGAGCACGCCCTCAAGGTCGCGCGCCAGGTCGAGACCGGCACCATCGGCGTCAACAACTACACCGTCGACATGAACGCGCCCTTCGGCGGCATCAAGGCGAGCGGCCTCGGTCGCGAGTTCGGCCCGGAAGCCCTCACCGGCTACGTTCAGTACAAGTCGATCTACCTGCCGCCCAAGGGATGACCGTCGGCTGAGCGTTCAGTAGATGCCCGGTCCGCGTGAAAGCGGGCTAAGGTCCACACGCGCTTCACGTCCTGCCGAGCGGGCCGTGAAGCGCGTTCTTTTTTTGTGACGCGCCACAGCCTCACGAAGTTCGCCTAGCGATCGTTCGTTGCGGTCCGCTTCCGGCAGCGGCATGCTCGCTCGCCACATGACGCGCATCCTGCTCATCCGGCACGGAAAAGCCGCCAACAACTGGGCGCACTACGACGAGCTCTCGGACATCGGCAAGGCGCAGTCGGCGCAGCTGGGCGCGCGCCTCTCCCTCGACGACGAACGGCCCGCGGCGCTGTTCCACGGCACCTTGAACCGGCAGCGCGTCACCGGCGAGGTCGTGCGCGACACGATGAAGGAGCGCGGCGCCGAGATGCCCCCGCTCACCGTCTTGCCGGCGCTCAACGAGATGACCCAGGACGTGGTCAACGTCGCGCGGCGGAGGGTCCCCCCCGGCGAGCGCCGCGACAGCATCGAAGCGTGGGCCACGGGCAAGGCGCCCGGCACCAAGGACACGCGCCGTTTCATGATGGAGTCGTACTTCGCCTACGGCAAAGGCGACATCGTCGGCGACTTCGAGTCGTACCTCGCGTTCCGCGATCGCGTGATCAGCGCCCTGCGCGCGATGCTCCAGCCGGAGCGCAGCACGGTGATGGCCTTCACCTCCGGCGGAGTCATCGCCGCCGCGGCCGGCTTCGCGATGGAGGCGCCGCTCGACCGCGGCATCCGCTTGATGGCCACCATCGAGAACACCTCGGTCACCGAGATCCGTCACTCGAAGCGGACCGACCGCTTCTCGCTGATCCGCCTCAACGACGTCAGTCACGTTCCCGTCGCGGAACGCACGCTGCTCTAAGCGAAAAAAGGAATTCGATCATGCCGCGCGTCACCTACGAAAAAGACGGACACCTCGCTCTCATCGGGCTCAATCGACCAGAGAAGCGCAACGCCTTCGACCGAGCGATGTTCGACGAGCTCGCCGCCGCGTACACGAAGTTCGAGGAGGACAAGGACGCGCGCTGCGCGGTGGTCTTCGCCCACGGCGAGCACTTCACCGCCGGTCTCGATCTCGCGCAGATCGCTCCCGAGCTCGGCAAGGGGACGCCGATGTTCCCGCCGGGGCAGGTCGATCCGCTCGGCCTCACCGACCGTCGCCGCACCAAGCCGGTGGTGCTCGCCATCCGCGGCTTCTGCCTCACCATCGGCATCGAGCTGGCGCTGGCCAGCGACGTCATCATCGTCGCCGACGACACGCGCTTCTCCCAGATCGAGGTGAAGCGCGGCCTCTTCGCCTTCGGCGGCGCCACCTTGCGCTTCCCGGCGCTGGCCGGCTGGCACAACGCCATGCGCTGGATCCTCACCGGCGACTTCTTCGACGCGAAGGAGGCCTACCGCCTCGGGCTCGCCCAGGAGGTGCTCCCCGCGGCCGAGGTCCTCCCGCGGGCCAAGGCGCTCGCCACCACCATCGCCAGCGCCGCGCCGCTCGGCGTGCAGGCCATGCTCGCCTCGGCGCGCAACGCCATCGAGTCCGGCGTGGAGATCGAGGCGGCCTTCATGCCCAAGCGCGCCCTCCCCATCTTCGCCAGCGAGGATCTCACCGAGGGCGTGCGCTCGCTGGTGGAGAAGCGGGAAGGCGTCTTCAAAGGCAAGTAGCGGTCGGAGGCCCGCGCCTCACTTCCTCGGCAGGTATTTCGCGAGCTCCAGCTTCGCGATGGCGTTGCGGTGCACCTCGTCCGGGCCGTCGGCGAGGCGGAGCAAGCGCGCCGTCGCGTAGGCCGCGCCGAGGCCGAAGTCATTGCTGACGCCGGCGGCACCGAAGGCCTGGATGGCCCAGTCGATCACCTTGCAGGCCATGTTCGGCGCGGCCACCTTGATCATGGCGATCTCGGCCCGCGCCGCCTTGTTCCCCACGGTGTCCATCTTGTGGGCCGCGTGCAGGGTCAGGAGGCGCGTCTGATCGATCATGATGCGCGACTCGGCGATGCGCTCGAGCGTCACCGACTGCTCGCTGAGCGCCTTGCCGAAGGCGACGCGCGACTGGGTACGTTTGCACATCTGCTCGAGCGTCCGCTCCGCCAGGCCGATGAGCCGCATGCAGTGGTGGATGCGCCCCGGCCCGAGCCGACCTTGCGCGATCTCGAAGCCGCGCCCCTCGCCGAGGAGCATGTTGCTCGCCGGCACGCGCACGTCCTCGAAGACCACCTCGGCCGACTTGTCCGGCACGCCGTAGAACCCGAACACCGGCAGCGGGCGGACCACGGTGACCCCCTTGGTCTCGCGCGGGACCAGGACCATCGACTGCTGGCTGTGCTTGTGGGGATT
>JAMFST010000800.1 GCA_026225435.1 Labilithrix luteola | reverse complement strand
GGCGGCGCGGGCGAGGCCGGAGCCACGGCGGTCGGCGGCGGTGCCGCGCCGAGGATCACCGTCTCCTGCCGGTCGCGCTCCCCCTCGCGCAGGACGAGGCGCTTCTCCACCGCCGGCGCTCCGGGGATCTCGAAGCGAAAGGTGTGCGGCCCGGGGTCGAAGCTCCTCGGTCGTCCGTCGAGCGCGGCCGCCAGCGGCACGCCGTCCATCGTCACCGAGACGACTGACAGATCGTTCCCGGCGCCGTCCTTCGCGCCGAAGATCACCGTCGGGATGGCGGCGTTGATCGCCTCGACCCGCTGCGAGCACTCCTGCCGCACCTCGGTCGAGCAGGTCGGAGCGGCGCACACCGCCAGCTGCTGGAGCGCTTCGTGGAGCTTGCCCTCCTTGCGCAAGCCGAGCGAAGCCTCGCTGGCATTCACGCAGGCCGCCTCGTCGGCCGATGCCACGCTCCCGGCGCCGAAGGTCGCGCCGAGGAGCACGGCGGTCGCGACGGCGAGCCGGGAGACGCGGGAGAGAGTGCACGCTGGTGTCATGGGCAGACCTGTTTGAAGTGCTTGTTCCCGTCGCTGTCGAAGTAGCTCTCGGTGCGGCAGGCGGGCGCGGGCACCGGTGACGCGGACGGAGCTGCGCCGGCGCCGTGGACGCGCGACCCGTTCGTGCGCGACGGAGGCGCCTTGAGCGGGCTCGCCGCGGACGCCACCGCCGATGCCGTGGTGAGCGGAGGCGGAACGACGAGCGGAGCGGCGCTGAGCGTCGGTGCGGCCGCGTCGTCCGGCGAGGGGGAGACGGGAACCGAGACCGGCGTCGCGCTCGTCGCCAGGCCCCTGCCGTCGTGGCGACCGCAACCGGAGCGGCCGCGCGCCCCTTGAGGATGTACGTCGCTCCACCGCCGACGACGAGCAGCGCGAGCGCCCCCGACACCAGCAGCGCCGTCCCGCCTCGGCGCGGAGGCCCGGGCGCCGGTGTGCCCCCGAAGCTGACGCTGGCCGAGAGCGTCCCGGGCGCGGTCGGCCCGAAGGTCTCCACCCGTATGCCCCCCGCCGGCAGCGAGCTTTGCGAGGCGCGTTCGATCTCGCCGGCCGGAGCCCCATCGCCGAGCACGTGGGCAATGCGCTCGACCGACAGCGCGGCCCGCGGCGTCCCGAAAGGGGCGAGCGCGCGGGCGAGGCGCGCCAGGTTTCCGTAGCGCCGCCCCGGCTCCTTCTCGAGGCAGCAGGTGATCACCGCCTCGAGCGCGGCGGGCGCGTCTGGGCGCCGTTGCCGCAGCGGCTCGGGGATCACCGACAGGATCGCCGCCACCACCTCCGGCATGCTCTCGCCGGTGAAGGGCACCGCGTGGGTGAGCAGCTCGTAGAGCACGACTCCGAGCGACCAGACGTCCGAGCGCGCGTCCACGTCCTTCGACGCGACCATCTGCTCGGGCGACATGTACGAGGGGGAGCCCATCATCGACGTCGTCACGGTCATCGCGTCGTGGGCGTCGCGGCTGGGGATCTTGGAGATGCCGAAGTCGAGCACCTTGATGACCGGCTTGCCGCTCGGCCGCTCGGCGAGGAACAGGTTCGCCGGCTTGAGGTCACGATGGACGATGCCGAGCGCGTGCGCCTCGGCGATCGCCTCCATCGCCTCGAGGAGGTAGCCCGCCGCCTCCTCGATGGGCAGCGGACCACGCTCGTCGAGCACCTGGGAGAGATCCCTGCCGTGCAGGTACTCCATGACCATGAAGGGGGCGCCGGACTCGAGCGTGCCCACGTCGAAGACGCGCGCCACGTGCTCGCTCTGGATCTTCACCGCGGCGCGCGCCTCGCGGAGGAAGCGCTGGATGATGTCCGGGCGCATCGCCTCCGGCAGCAGCAGCTTGAGCGCCACCGGCTGATCGAGCTGCTCGTGCGTCGCCGCGAGGACCAGCCCCATGCCGCCGCGCCCGAGCTCCCGTTCGATCCGGTACTTCCCGGCGACGAGCTGTCCCGGTGCCAACCCGAGCGGGAGATCCGTCATCGCCAGCGCGCGAGCTTATCGGATCCCTTCGGAACCGCGAACAGCTCTGTCGGCGCGAGGTGCGAGCGCGCACGACCTCCTTCCAGCGAGGCGCGAAGCGACGGAGCCGCCGGAAGGTGCCGGCGGCCCCGCGGCCTGCTCACCGTCGCGAGAAGTGCTCCGACGTCCGGCCGAAGTCCACGACCTCGAGCTGCAGCCCCTCGGGCTCCCCCTCGAGGTACATGCTCGCCATCGGCTCGTCGTCGACGACCACGGCGCCTTCGACGCCGAAGCCGTTGAAGGCAGTGCGCATGGCCCCGCCGTACGCGCCGAGCATGCCGATCTCGATGTAGTCACCCGCGTCGGTGTCGGCCGGCAACGGGAACGGGCCCGCCATGTGGTCCATGTCGTCGCACGTCGGGCCCCAGAAGCTGAAGTCGACGTCGCGCGCGCGGCTCTCGGTCTCGCGAACGAGAGCGACGGGGAAGCGCCAGTCGAGGTGCGCCGCATCGAAGAGGGCACCGTAGGCGCCATCGTTGATGTACAGCTCGGCGTTGCGACGACGGGCGACCTTGACGAGCAGGCTCTCGTACTCGGCGGCGAGCGCGCGACCCGGCTCGCACCAGAGCTCGGCCGAGTAGCTGACCGGCAGGCTCTCGAACGCGTCGTGGATGACCTCGAAGTAGTCCTCGAGGCGCGGCGGCTCCATCCCCGGGTACGCCGAGGGGAAGCCCCCGCCCACGTCGATGACGTCGACGGTGACCGCGGCCGCCACGATCGCGGCGCGCACCCGGCTCATCGCGTCGGCGTAGGCCTGCGGGCTCATCGCCTGCGAGCCGACGTGGAAGCAGATGCCGAGCGAGTCCGCCGCCTGACGCGTCGCCTGGAGCAGCGGCGCGGCCTCGGTGACGTCGACCCCGAACTTGGAGGCGAGGCTGAGCTTCGAGTGCTTGGACGACACCCGCAGGCGAACGCACAAGGTCAGGTCGGCCGCGTTGCCCGTCGCTCGCAGAATGGCGTCGAGCTCGGACTGGTGGTCGAGCGAGAAGGTCCGCACCCCGTGCTGGAAGTACGCCTCGTGGATGGCCTCTTCGGCCTTCACGGGGTGCATGAAGCACAGCGTGGCCTCGGGCAGCGTACGCCGGACGAGGCGCACCTCGGCGATCGAGGCGACGTCGAAATGGGTCACGCCACCCGCCCACAGCGTCTCGAGGAGCGCCGGTGAGGGGTTGGCCTTGACGGCGTAGAGCGTGCGACCGGGGAACTTCTCCGAGAAGAAGCGGGCGGCGCGGCGAGCGGCGTGCGGGCGAAGCAGCGAAACGGGCTGGGACGGCAGCGAAAACGCTACGTCGAGCGCAGTGAGATACGTGTCCAATTCAAGAGACCTCCAGGGCTAGAGACGCTCGTGAGCTGCCTTGCGGAAGTCCATGGGGCACCGAGGGGGGAGCGGTTTAAAGCCCGGGGGTTTCGAAGTAAAGTCCATTGTGTCGAGCGGGTGACAGAATTCACATTGGAGCCGTCCGCAGCAGCGCGGAGCTACCTTGGAGGGATGGTCTCTACCGGTCCGTTCCAGGTGCTCGCCGGCGTGCGGGTCGTCGAGCTGACGCACATGGTGGCCGGGCCGGCGTGCGGGCAGATACTCGCCGACCTCGGCGCGGTGGTGGTGAAGATCGAGCCACCGGCGGGTGACGTTACACGCACCATGGGCCCGCCTCTTCCGGGCGCCAGCGCCGCCGACACCGCGCTGTTCGCTTCGGCCAACCGCGGCAAGCGGAGCGTATTTTTGGACATCCGCCAGCCGGCCGCCGCCGAGGAGGCGCGCGCGCTCGTGGCCGAGGCGGAGGTGGTGCTCTGCAACATCGACGCGGCGATGGTGCGCAAGGTCGGTCTGGATGCGGCCACCTTGCGCGCGGCCCGACCGGAGCTGATCTACGTCGACGTGAACGGCTTCGGCCCTGGCCAGCGCGGCGGCACCGACGCTCTCACCCAGGCGGCGATGGGGTTGATGAGCGTCACCGGCGCGCCGGACGGCCCCTCCTTCC
Organism: Labilithrix luteola; assembly: GCA_026225435.1. Taxonomy (GTDB): domain Bacteria; phylum Myxococcota_A; class Polyangia; order Polyangiales; family Polyangiaceae; genus JAMFST01. Next base: position 410 of record JAMFST010000800.1, on the reverse strand, counting down.
GCAGCGGCGCGACGCTCGTGGACGTGTCGACCGGGGTGTGGGGCGCGCTCGCCGTCGCCCTCGCGTTGCTCCAGCGCAAGGCGACCGGCCAGGGGGCGCACCTCGAGATCGCGCTCGCCGACGTCTGTCTGTACATGCAGATGGCGCAGCTGGCGATGCACGTCGCCGATCCCACCGTCGTGCGCCGAAATGGCAACCACTCGATGATCTCCTGCACGCCGATGATCGCGGCCGCGGACGGGCGGCTGATGCTCACCATCCTCCACGACCGTCACTGGAACCTGCTCTGCGATCTCACCAGCGCCGAGTCCTCGGTGCGCAAGGATCCGCGCTTCGCCGACGGGCCGGCGCGGTGCGCTCATCAGGCGGAGCTGGAGACGGAGCTGACGCCGTTCTTCCGGACGAAGCCG
>JAMFST010000799.1 GCA_026225435.1 Labilithrix luteola | reverse complement strand
GGGCAGGCGATTGGTCACGAGACCAAACTCGAGCACCTCGGGTCGTCCGAGGTTCTTCAGAAGCTCCTCGATGGCTTTCATCGTCAGAGGCGGCAGCCCTATGACGAGAGTACACGGCAAGAGCCCGCTTGGGCTATTTCCGTGTCTCGGGTTTTAGGCCCTTAATATCGCCGAAACGGGGCGTGGCCGGCATACACCGCGCCCGCCCCCAGCTCGAAGCCGATGCGCATCAGCTGGTTGTACTTGGCGACCCGATCGGAGCGCGACAGGCTGCCGGTCTTGATCTGCCCGGCGTTGAGCGCCACCGAGAGGTCGGCGATGAAGGTGTCCTCGGTCTCGCCCGAGCGGTGGCTGATGATCGAGCGGTAGCCCGCCTCGTTGGCCATGCGGACGGTGTCGAAGGTCTCGGTGAGGGTGCCGATCTGGTTGAGCTTGACGAGGATGGCGTTGGCGTAGCCCCCCTCGATGCCGCGGCGCAGGCGCTCGACGTTGGTGACGAAGAGATCGTCGCCGACCAGCTGCACCTTCTTGCCGATCTTGTCGGTGAGGCTCTTCCACGCGTCCCAGTCGTCCTGGTCGAAGGCGTCCTCGATGCTGACGATGGGGAACTGGGCGACGAGCTTCTCGTAGAGGCCGACCAGCTCGGCGGCGCTGACCTTCTTCTTGTCGAAGGTGTACGTGCCGCTCTTCTTGTCGAAGAACTCGCTGGCGGCGCAGTCGAGGGCGAGGTGGACGTCGACGCCCGGCTTGTAGCCGGCGGTCTCGATGGCGCGGCTGACGAAGCCGAGCGCCTCCTCGTTCGAGCCGACGTGCGGAGCGAAGCCGCCCTCGTCGCCGACCGCGGTGGTGAGCCCCTTGGCCTTGAGGCCGCTCTTGAGGGCGGCGAAGATCTCGGCACCGCAGCGGACCGCCTCGTCGATCGACGCGGCGCCGGTCGGGACGATCATGAACTCCTGGATCTCCAGGCCGTTGTCCGCGTGCTGGCCGCCGTTGAGGATGTTCATCAGCGGGGTCGGCAGGACGCGCGCCTGGGCGCCACCGAGGTATCGCCAGAGCGGCAGGCCGCAGACGTCGGCAGCGGCGCGGGCGGCGGCGAGCGAGACGCCGAGGATGGCGTTGGCGCCGAGCTTCCCCTTGTTGGCGGTGCCGTCGGCCTGGAGGAGCACCTTGTCGAGCGCGGCCTGGTCGAGCGAGTCCATGCCGACGACGGCCGGACCGAGCTTGTTGTTCACGTGGCCGACGGCCTTCTGCACGCCTTTGCCGCCGTAACGGGCCTTGTCGCCGTCGCGCAGCTCGATCGCCTCGTGCTCGCCGGTGGAGGCGCCACTGGGGACGGCGGCGCGGCCGCGGCCGGTCTCGGTCTGCACCTCGACCTCGACGGTCGGGTTGCCGCGGGAATCCAGGATTTCACGGGCCAGGACTGCGGTGATCTCGCTCATGACCGCGCCTCTTAGCAGGGGAATTCGAGCTGCGCATCCGCAGCTGGCACTTCGGCGGTCGCGATCTTTGCCGCCTCGTCGCTGCGTGCCGCCGCAGGCACCGGCGGCGGGTTCTCGGCGCTGGCACCGGCGTAGAACACCGCGAGCTCGTCGAGGTTGAAGATGACGCGCGCCGGCGGGAGCCCGGCGAGCAGCTTCTTGCCGTAGCCGCGGGTGACCATCCGCGGATCGAGGATGGCGACGATGCCGTAGTCGGTGGCGGTGCGGAGGAGCCGGCCGAAGCCCTGCTTCAAGGCGAGCGCCGCCGTCGGGACCGAGTACTGCGCGAAGGCGTTCCCCCCTTCGGCCTCGATCTTGGCGCTGCGCGCCATCACCAACGGATCGCTGGGGACGGCGAAGGGGATCTTGTCGAGGATGACAAGGCGAAGGGCGTGGCCGGGGACGTCGACCCCTTCCCAGAAGCTCATGGTCGCGACGAGGGTGCCGTTGCCGGCGGCGCGGAAGCGTTCGAGGAGGCGCTGCTTCGGCTCGGTCCCCTGGAGGAAGAGCGCGCCGGGGACGTGGCCGCTCCGCTCGAGGCGCGCGTGCACCGCTTTCATCGAGCGGATCTAGGTGCACAGGACGAAGGCGCCGCCCGCGGTGAGCTTGATGAGATCGGCGGCGCGGTCGCCGAGCTTCTCCTCGTAGCCGGGGGCGTTCGGCTCGGGGAGATCGCGGGTGAGATACAGCGCCGCCTTGCGCGGGTAGTCGAAGGGGGAATCGACGACCAGCTCGCGCGTCTCC
>JAMFST010000798.1 GCA_026225435.1 Labilithrix luteola | reverse complement strand
CGTTGGGGTGCTCGTAAGGGTCGTCGTACGGGCTGGCGCTGGCCGGTGACGCGGCGAGGAAGACGGCGGCGAAGGCGACCACGAGCGCGCTGGAGGCGAGCACCCCACGACGAACCGCCTCGGCGATCGCCGCGAGTGTCGCGCGATGGCCGGGGCGCAGCACGCGTACGGTCCCCTCGGGTGGTCCTCCGTACAGATAAAGGTCGCCGATGACGTCGAGCAGCTTGTGCCGCGCCGGCTCGTCGTCGTCCGCGGGTCGCGCGCCGGCGAGAGCTGCGCCACCGTCCTCGGGGAGCACGACGACGCTCTCCGGGTCGACGTGACGCGCGAGCCCTCGGCGGGCGATCTCCTCGACCTCGCGCGCGAAGGCGAAGGTGCGCGCCGGCGCGATGCGCTGGCGGAAATCGCGCGCATCGCCGGACCACGAAGCGCGGCGATCGAAGCGCGGTACCGCGCTCTCGAAGTGGACCTCGACGAGGACCTCGCTGGGGCGCGCCGGTGGCGCGAAGCTGTACACCGAGGCGCCGACGGAGATCACCTCGGGTCGCACCACGCGGAGCGCCGGTGGCTCGGACGCGACGAGGCCGTCGAGCGCATCGAAGAAGCGCGCCGCGCCGCCGTCGGCGAGCGGAACCTCGCCCCCTTCGACCAGGATCGTCACCCCACGGCGAACACCGGCCCCCGCGAGCGCAGCGAAGAGGTGCTCGACGGTGCCGACCTGCGCACCGTCGGCGGCGATCGTGGTGCTGCGCGCGCTGTGGATCGCCCGCCAGCGCGACAGCTCGGCGTCGACGCCGTCGGCCACCAGCCGCACGCCCCCGTCCCTCGTCGAGAGGCTCACGCGGGCGAGCCCCCCACCGTGCAGACCGCGCCCCGAGATATCAACGCGTGCAGGAAAAGTGGGCATCGAGAGACCGGCGAGAAATTGTCGGAAAGGCTGCAAAGCTAGGGAGGGCGGAGGGAGCGCTACTACAGTAGCGTGACCGACCCCGACCGACGATTTGCGGCCTTTCCGGCAATTTATCGCTGGTCTCTCTCGTACAGCGGCATCGGCGGCGCCGGGATCGACGCGCCCGCCGGCACGCGGCTCTTGCGCCGGTCGACGATGTTGCTCGCCAGCAGCAGCAGCAAGGCGACACCTCCGCCCCAGCCCGCGCGCATCCACCAGGGGGGCGCGCCGATGCGCAGGGCCACGCCGGTGGCCGAGTGCACCGTGGCGAGGAACTCCGCGTCCCAGGTCTCGAGCTTCGCCTCGGTGCTGGAGCCCGCCGTCGATCCGGCGACCGGATCGGGCAAGGTGGCGGTGACGAACGACGTCCCGTCGTCGTCGGGGAAGACCAGCTCGAGGGAGTGGTAGCCGAGCTCCCCCTTGGTGCACGCCCCCTCGATCCAGCCCACCGAGGTGCCGTCGCCGCGGCTTTCGCGCGAGATCCGCTCGGTGCGCCAGGTGGCGCCGCTGGCAGCGAGGAGCGCGGGCATGCCGTCGGCGATGGCGTCGAGCTCGCTCATCTCCACGCCCCCCATGCGCGGCGCGTGCAGGAGGCTCACGCTCGGCTTCGTGAGCCCCGGCGCGGTGTTGGCCACCACCCAGGCCCCGCGGATCTGCGGCGCGGTCGCCTGGATGGCCGCCAGCTGCTCCGGATCGGCCGAGTTGAACTCGCCCGGCGGCGTGTAGGAGAACGGCGCCCCGGCGGAGCGGCTCGTGGCCTGGGTGAACCGCGGCCCGAAGGCAGCGGCGAGCGCCCCGCCGACCAGAACCACTGCGATCACACCGAGTCTCGTTCCAGGCCGGCTCACGAGGCCCGGGAGCATACGCGATCGGGGACGTGATGCCGCCACACGGAAGTTGCGGGACCCGGCCAGCTTCGGTAAGTCCTGGGGCCACGTGAGCGCGGCTCACGGAAGCGCTCACGAGACGGTTTCGACGAAAGCGGCAGCGATGGCGACGAAGCGGGTTCATTTCATCGTGCGAGGCCGGGTGCAGGGGGTCTTCTTCCGCGCCGCCACGCAACGCGAGGCGCGCCGCCTGGGGATCACCGGCTGGGTGAAGAACCGGCTCGACGGCTGCGTGGAGGTCCTCGCCGAGGGGGAGGAAGACGCCATCAAGGAGCTGACCAGCTGGGCCAACCACGGCCCCTCGGCCGCCCGCGTCGACAACGTGGAGATCCGCTGGCGCGGCTACACCGGCGAGTACCCCGAGTTCGCCATCGTGGAATGACCGCCGTGCGCGCCTTCGTCGTGGCTGCGGCCCTGCAGCTTGGCGCGGCCAGCATCGCCTTCGGTGCCGCCGCCCAGGCCGCCCCCACCGACGACGACGCGGGCGCCACCGCTGCGGTCGCCGCGGTCGCTGCTCCCGCTGGCATGACCGACGCCGAGCTCGAGGCCAAGCTCGCTCCCCTCGCCTCCCCCGACGCCGCCGCGCGAAGAGCCGCGGTCACTGCCCTCGCGGCGCTCGGCCCCGACGCCGAAGCCGCGGTCCTCCGCAAGCTCGCCAGCTACCGCAAGATCGACGACACCGCGCTCTACGACCCGGTCCGCGCCGGCCGCGCGTCGGATCCCGGCGGGGACGATCTGGCGCAATCGCTCGCCCGCTACGGCCACGTCGATCACGCCTCGGGCCTGCGCGCGCTCACCATCGCCGCGCTCCTCGGCACCGCGGCGCACATCGCGACCACCCCGGCGATCCGCGAGATGGCCGCCTGGGTCGGCCCGGCGAGCAACGTGTACCGCCCCGACATCACCCGCCGCGTGAAGCTCCTCGGCGACCACGCCGTCCCCGCGCTCATCCTGGCGCGCAAGGACGCCAACCAGGACGTGCGCCGCTGGGCCTTCGGCGAGCTGGAGTCGCTCGGCAAGCGCGTCCCCGGCGACGCCGTGCAGACCAAGGACAACCAGATCCTCGCCGACACCCTGCAGGCCTACGGCGAGACGCGGGACGCCGATTCGATCGCCGTCATCCTCTCGTTCGTGAACTCGGATCGCATCCAGGTCCGCAACGCCGCGCGCACCGCGCTGGCCGCCTTCGGGCAGGACGCCATCTGGAAGCTGCGCGAGGCGTACACGAACCTGCTCGGCAAGAGCGCCCCCGACGGGTGGAGCGCCGACCAGATCGCCAAGGAGCTCTTCGCCGCCTACGACCGCTTCCGCCTCGAAGACGTGTACGCGCTGCTCGAGCAGGGGCTCGATGCGCAGAAGAACGGCAAGAACGAGGACGCCGTCGCCGCCTTCGACAAGGTGCTCGCCCGCCAGCCGATGCTCGATCGACGAGCGGAGATGGTGCCGGCGTACTTCGCGCTGGGGATGGCGGTGCACGAGGCGGATCGCCCGCGTGCCCGCGCTCTGCTGCGCAAGGCCGAGCGGCTCGATCCGGGCGGCACGCGCGCCCCGCAGATCGAGGCCGAGCTCACCGTCCTCGAAGGGCAGGATCTCCTCGCGCGCGGCATCGCCGACGAGGATCTCTTCCAGCGCGCGCTCAAGCTCGATCCGGGCAACGCCGAGGCGCGGACGCAGCTCGATCGGCTCGCCGCCGACAGCGAGGTCCGCCAGGAGCGCACCCACCGCTGGGCCGCCGGCGGCGCGCTGCTCTTCGTCGCGCTCGCGGGGATCATCCTCTTCGGTGGACGGGGGCGCGGGAAGAAGAAGCCGCTCACGGCCGGATGAGCGCGCGCCCGAAGCTGTAAAAGGGCCAGGGGACGGCGGCGGCCAGGAGGCAGGCGCAGGCGATCGCGCCGCCGAGGAGCCGGGTGAAGCGCAGGCGACCTGGCGGCGCTCGGCGCGCGGCGATCGACGTGACGTGGGCGAGCGCGAACGACGTCAGCATCGCCAGCG
>JAMFST010000797.1 GCA_026225435.1 Labilithrix luteola | reverse complement strand
TCCCCTCGTCGAGCAGCGCAGTGGCGCCGAGCGACTCGAGCAGCGGCAGCTTGTCCGCCGAGCGGGTCGTGGCGATCACCCGCACGCCGAGGTCGCCGGCGATGTTCACCATCGCCTGACCGAGCGCCGAGGCGGCGCCGCGCACGACGATCTGCTGCCGGGGGCGCACCTCCAGGTTGTGATGGAGGAATGTCCAGGCGGTGGCGTACGACTCGGGGAGCGCCGCGAGCAGCTCCCAGGGCGCGCTCGACGCGAACGGGACCACGTTGGCGACCGGCACGCGGACGTACTCGGCGTAGCTCCCGTCGATGCTCCGGCCCATGCCTCCCATCAGCGCGAGGACGCGCTGGCCGGCGCGTAGCTCCGAGTCTTCGGGATCGTCGATCTCACCCACGCACTCGATCCCGCTAACGCTGGCGACGTCGCCCCAGGCGCCGCTACGAAAGTACGCCTCGGCGTGGTTCAACCCGAAGGCGCGCACGCGAACCACGACCGTCCCCGGGGTAGCGGTCGGACGCGGCCGTTCCTCCTCGCGCAGCACCTCCGGCGGCCCGTACTCGGTGATGACGATGGCTCTCATGGGCGCAGGACCTCCAGGCGCTGCGAGCCGAGGAGCGCGCGAACGCTGGACACCAGGCTCCCGGGAGCCGCGAAGCCGGCCGATCCCCGGAGCACCTCGGCGAGCTGGACGAGCTCGCCCACCTCCTCGGCCGCGCGCTCCACCCAGACGGGCAGTGCGCGCCGTGGACTGCCGGTGAAGTACAGATCGTCGGCAGCGAGGAGCCCGCGGCCGATGGCCCCTTCGACCTGCCCCGCGCAGCGGCACGGGTTCGCGTCGTCGACCAGCCCGCACCAGCCGCCGACGAAGCGCTGCAGCTGCTGCCGCGCGCGGGACAGCCGCTTGCGAAACGTTGCCGCGTCGATCTCGAGGATCTCGGCGCACAGGGACCCCGGCAGCCCGAACAGATCGCCGAGCACGTGGGCGACGCGGAGCTCGCGGTCGAGGCTCAGCACCATCGCCTCGGTGCAACGCTGGCGGAGCTCGTTGATCAGCGCGGCCGCCTCGGGATCCGGTCGCCCCGACGGCTCGTGGCGCAGACCGGTCTGCAGCCGCTCGCCGAGGATCTCGAAGGTCACCGTCTCGCGTCGCCCTCTCCGCACGCGCGACAGGTGGTTCACCGCGATCCGCCACACCCAGGTCGACAGCGCGCTCTCCCCGCGGAACGAGCCGAGGTGGGTCAGGACGATGACCAGGATCTCCTGCGCCGCGTCCTCGGCGTCGGCCGGGTGGCCGAGCATCCGCAGGGCGAGCTCATACACATCGTCGGCCACCGCCTCGAGGATCTCGCCTGCCGCCTCCCGATCTCCGCTGCTGGCCGCCTGGGCCCGCGCGGTCAGCTCCGCTCCCGAAAGCTTCGTCGTGCTTGGTCTCATGGATGGTTGGAGACCTGGGAGGACGATTTTGTGACCGCTCAGCGCAGCGACACGAGGAGGCGCGCGGCGTCCTCCAGCTCGCGCGCGCAGCGGACGGTGAGCACCTTGGTGGCGGCGCGCTCGTAGCGGCCCATCGCGCTGTCCCCTTGCATCCAGGTACCGCGCCCCTCCGGCGTGAGCCAGATGACGGCGCGCGCGCGCCCGCGCAGGCGATCGAGCACCTCGGCGCCGTCGTCGGTGTAGTTGCTCCGGCCGTCACCGAGGATGACCAGGGTCGTGCGGCGATCGATCTCGGAGCCGTGGCGCGCCTCGAACTGCCGGAGCGCGCGGCCGTAGTTGGAGTTGGCGGTCACCGGCACCACACCGCCGCCGTAAGCACGCGCGAGGGCGGTCTCGATGGGGCCACGGGTGAACAGCTCGGTCGCCTCGCCGATCTCGCTGACGAAGACGAAGCTGCGCGTCTGCTCGAACAGCTCCTGCGCCGAGTAGGTCAGCTCCAGCATGAAGCGCGCGGTCGCCCGCACCGAGTCGCTCACGTCGCACAGGATGACCAGGCGTGGCTTGCCACGGGTGCGCTTCTTCCGCGCGAGCACCAGGGGGACGCCGCCGGTGGCAAAGGCGCGCCGCAGGGTCCGCCGCGGATCGATCTTCCCGGCGCGCGCCCGGCGCCGGCGCACGCGCTCTCCGCCGGCGAGCTTCTCCACGAAGCGGCGCACGGCGAGGCGCACCTCCTGGACCTCGGCGGGTGAGAGCGCGGCGAAGTCGGTGGTGGCGAGCCGGCGTTCTCCGTCGGAGCCCGCCGCCTCACGCTCGTCGGCGGTGCGCCCCACGTGCGCGCGCAGGGTCGCCTGCACCCGATCGAGCTCGCCGTGCAGCGCATCGGCCAGGGCGGCACCGCGGATCGCTCCGAGCGTGTCGATCAGCTGCCGCCGGAGCCCGGCGAGCGCCGTGCGCGCCTCGTTCAGCCCGGCTGCCTGCAGGACCCGCTGCCCGAAGAAGCCCACCTGCTGCCGGCTCTTCATCGGCTCGAGCACGCGACGGATCTCGGCGGCCACCAGCAGCTGCCCGAGCTCGGCGTCGCTGCCGGTCAGGAGCGAAACCAGCGGGCTCGCGCGCTCCTCCTCGCCGTTCTGCGCCGCGAAGCCAGCGTCGCTGCTGGCCGCGCTGGCCACGCCGTGCGCCTCGAGCAGCTCGCGCAACAAGCTCGTCTCTTCCGCGGAGAAGTCCCGCGCCAGTCGCTCCCAGAAGGTCCGCGCCCCGCCGAGGGCCAGCGCGAAGTGCTCGTCGAAGGCGCGCACGAAGCGCTTCGTATCGACCTGCCGCTGGACGAAGATGGCCGCGAGCGCGTCGCGCAGCGTCTCCTTCGACTCGAAGCCGAGCAGTGTGACCGCGCGCGCGGCGTCGATGGCCTGCGAGGTGGCGATCGGCAGCCCCGCCCGGCGCAGCGTCCAGAACAGCTCGTCCACGATGCGCGTCGCCACCGGGGCTCCGGTGAGCGGACGCACCGTCACGGCGCGGGCTCGTGCAGCAGCTCCTCGATCTCGCGCTGCAGGACGGCGTCGTGCGCCGCGTCGAAGCCGACCTCGAGATCCCGCACGACGCCGCGCCGGTCGACGAGCACGCGCGTGGGGAGCATGGCCACGTCGTAGCGCGAGGAGATCGCCGCCTCGGAGTCGAGCTCCACCGGGAACGAGATGAGCGTCTTGTCGGTGAAGCGCTTGACCACGTCGCGCGCCTCGGTCGTCACGCCGACGACGGCGAGCCCGCGCGGCCCGAAGGTCTTCTGCCACTCGGCCAGCTGCGGCATGGAGACGCGGCACGGGCCGCACCAGGTGGCCCAGAAGTCGAGCAGCACCACCTTGCCGCGCAGCGAGGCCATGCTGGGCGGCGCCGACTCGAGCCCCTCGGAGCCGGCCCACTCGGGGGCGAAGGCGCCGACGAGATCCATGCGGGCGAGCGCCTCGCCGCTGGGGGCGCGCCCGAGCTGCACCGAGACGACGCGCGAGGAGCCGTCCTTGCGGAGCGCGAGGGTGACCGTGTCCCCGCTGGCGTGGCGGGCGACCTTGCTGCTGACGTCGCGCGGAGAGCCCACCGGCTCGCCTCCGACGGCGACGATGCGCTCCCCCTCGGCGACGCCGGCCAGAGCTGCCGGCGAGGTGCGGACGACGTGCTGCACGCGCACCCCTTCCTCCCCCGCCTTCACGGGCCCCATGCCGACGCCGAGCCAGGCGCGTCCGCCGCTGGTGGCGCCGCCGGCGCGCATCCCGACCGGGCCCGAGAGCGACGGCGAATCGCCGGCCGCCTGGCTGACCGAGCTCACCGTCGCGAGCGCGAGCCCCGCGCTGCCGACGAGCGCAGCCCTTGCCATCCTGACGAACGACTGCCGCCCCGGAATAGCGCGCGCGACGAACCGGTCAGAGACCATGCAGGCACCGTATCATGCGGGGTTAAATGCATCGTGGCGCGACACTCTCCAGGAGAGATACGCGCCACGAGAGCATGCAACGGGGAAGCGGAAGAGAAAGAAGGCGAGGCGAAGCTAGTCTTAAGGTGAAGCGGAAGGTGTCGAAGCTAGATCAGGAGAAGAGCGAAGCGAAACTAAGCCAGGAAAGAAAGGACAAGCGCGGGGTGACCCGCCGGAATCTCGTTCGCTACCAAGTCACAAGCAGCTGAAGCAGGAGACGCTCTCTCGAAGGGACCGAGGGGAGCGTGAAGAAGCAGGATCGCCGGCACCGCAGCCCACGCTGCCAGGCGTTCCGAAGTATGCAGACCCCTAGAGCAGTTTGCGTGCCAGGCGGAAAATTCGCGCGATCCACCCCTGGATCCTTCTTTCTCCAGATCGCGAGCCGTACTCGCCAAGACATCGCGGTCACTCTGCCGGGCGGTCCTCGCAACTTTTGCGAGCCCCCAGCGACCGCGCCTCCCATTGCCTCTGGTGGTGCGAGGACCAAACATCTCGGGTCCCATGATCTCGAGTGTTGACATGAAGATCGGCAGGAGTATGGTGCCGCGCGGCCGAGAGGCCGGTTGCGCCCGTAGCTCAGCTGGATAGAGCACTGGTCTACGGAACCAGTTGTCGGAAGTTCGAATCTTCCCGGGCGCGCCAGAAGATGAAGGATGAGGAGTCGACGGAGCAGACGCTGGAAACGGCGTCTTCCTCTGGGCGCTTCGACAGCCTGCGGTGGATGAGGCGGGCTCTGGAGCTCGCCGACCAGGCCGCGCTGATGGGAGAGGTGCCGGTGGGCTGCGTGCTCGTCGACGCCACCGGCGCGGTCGTCGGCGAGGGTTTCAACCGTCGCGAGACGTCGAAGGATCCGACGGCGCACGCGGAGATGCTCGCCATCCGTGCCGCCGCTTCCGCGCGCGGAGACTGGCGCCTCGACGACGTCACCGCCTACGTGACGCTCGAGCCCTGCCCCATGTGCGCCGGCGCGCTGGTGCACTCCCGGGTGAAGCGCGTCGTGTACGGATGTACGGATCCGAAGGCCGGCGCGGTGAACACGCTCTTCACCATCGGCCAGGACGCGCGCCTGAATCACCGCTTCGCCGTCGAGTCCGGCGTCCTCGCCGACGACTGCGCCCAGCGCCTGCGCAGCTTCTTCGGCGCCCTGCGCGCGCTCGGCAAGAAGTAGCCTCGCCTACTGCACGTAGTCCCAGGCCTCGTCCGCGCCTTCGCCCGGGGTGTGCAGGCGCGCCGCCGTCACCGGCTCGCGGGGCGGCGGGGGCGGCGTCCCCGGTCGGTGGAACACGACCTGTTCCTTCATCCCCTCCTCGAGCTCCGCGGGGGAGATCGTCCCGGCGCGCAGCGCGACGCGCATCAAGGTCTGCAGGTGGTGCGACCAGCCGTCGGAGAGCGTGCCGTGCTCGGCCATCTTGCTGTAGCGGATGGGGGACGGCATGATCGACGAGAGGAAGAGGCTCTCGGCGAGGTCCAGCTCCTCCGGTCGCCGCCCGAAGTAATGCTCGGCCGCCTGCTCCACGCCGTACACGTCGGGGCCGAACTCGATGATGTTGAGGTACAGCTCCATCATCTGGTCCTTCTGGAAGATCTGCTCCAGGTAGTCGGTGAGGATCACCTCCTCGAGCTTGCGTGACAGCGTCTTCTCCCGTGTGAGGAAGAGGTTCTTCGCCAGCTGCATGGTGATGGTGCTGGCGCCGCGCACGAAGCGGCGCGCCTTCAGGTTGGCGATGATCGCGTTCTTGATCGCCACGTGATTGAAGCCGTGGCTGTGGGGGAAGCTGCCGTCCTCGGTGGTCAGCACCGCCACCTGCATGAACGGGCTGATGTTCTCGAGATCGACCCAGGTGGGCGTGCCCGGGCCCGTCTCCTCCTCGCGCACCTCGCCGTCCGGGCCGTAGACGCGATGGAGGAACGCGTGGGAGAAGCGGTCGGGCGCGAGGTCGCGCGGCACCGCGTCCAGGTGGCAGCCGTCGTCGACGTGGTAGTCGAGCTTGAGATCCTCGAGCCACTGCGTGTCGAAGGAGAGCGTCCCGGTGGCCCCGAAGGTGCCGGTCATGTGCGACGAGCCGATGGTCGGGAGGAGCGCCGCCGGCACGCTCGAGAGCATCGCCTGGCAGGCGGCCACGGGCACGTCGAACGACAGGTTCGCCGCCGTGTGCTGCCCCGCCTGGCGATCCTGCGAGATCTCTCCATGCAGCCGCAGCTTGATGGCCCCGACGTCGAGGCTCCCCTCGGCCAGCTTCAGCCGGCCGTCGGTCGTGAGCACGCCGCGCGCACGCATCCCCAGCTCGAGGTGGTGCACCGGACCTTCGGCGAGCCGCGCGTTCTGCAGCGAGAGATCCTCGAGGTGCAAGCCGCCGTCGAAGGCCAGCTCGCGCGCGTCGGCGTCGAGCACCAGCCGCCCCTCCGCTTCCAGCGAGGTGCGCCCGGTCTCGAGGAGCCCGACGGCGCCATCGTGGATGCCGAGCGCCGCGAGCGACAGCGGACCGCCGGAGAACGAGACGGTGATGTTCCCGCCGGCGAGCGGGATCGAGGCGTGGAGAGTGAGCGCCGTCGAGGGCGACGCCGCGCCGCCAGCCGCCCCCGGCGCCGGAGCGGCGGCAGGAGGCGCACCGGTCGCCCCGTCGCTGGCGCTCGGTGAGCGAAAGTCTACGTCGAGGGCGTCCGCGGCGTGGACGACGCGAACCGGCCCGGGCCCGAGCGTCAGCGGCCGCTTGCCGCCGATCGACAGCGACAGGCCGTCCACCTCCACCGAGGCGCCGTCGGGCAGCTTGGCGCAGAGCCGCGTCGCTGCGGCGACCGCACGATCACGAACCGCGCGGAGATCGGGAAGCGAGAAGAGCGGCGCCGTCGCGTTCGCATCGTCGGCGGATGTCGCCGGCGACGCCGGCGCCGCGGGTGTCGCCAGCGTCCCCTTCGCACCGCGTGCACCGCGCCTGGTCAGCGGGACCGAGACTCGCCTCGGTGCCGGCGCCGCGGCCGGATCGGGATCCGGCGGCGGCTCGTCGTCCGCGGGAGCGGCCTTCGGGCCATCTTCCACCGGCGGCGTCCACCCGAGCACGAGCCCCTGCAGCCGCGCCGACCGCAACGCGTTGTCCGACGCCAGCTCGACCCGCGCCCCGTTTGCCGAGACCTTGAAAGCCCCGAGCGCACCTTCCACGGATTCCGCCCCGAAGCTGAGCCCCGCCTCCCGCGCCACGCTCACGCCGCGCGCTTCTCCGGTGAGCGACCCATCGTCCGACCGCCAGACCGCGCCGATCCCGTCGAGCCGGATCGGCGTCCTCGCCGTGGCCCCACCGCGGTCAGCGGGTGGCGGTCGCTTCGACCGCCATTCGCTGACCGCGCCCAGGATCGAATCGAGGTCCCCGGTCGCCGAGAGCTCCCCGCCCCGCACCTCACCGCCGTCGAGGCGAAGGGGAAACGCGAAGCGAAGGACGATGCTGTCGAACCGCGCACCGAGCCGCCGCGTCCCCTCGAGCCCGATCGTGACCTCGCGGAGCTCGATCGCCCCGAGCTCGGGCCGCGCCGATCCGTAGTCGATGACGAGCCCACGCTCGGTCGCCTCGCGCGCGACACGCGCCCGCACCAGCGGCCCGAACGCCAGCGCCCCGGCCACCAGCAAAAGCACGAGCCCCGCGACGCCAAACGCGCCGATCCGCAAAGCCCGCATGCCGCGCGAGCCTATCGCGACCACGAAGGAGCGGCGACTTCGCGGCAAGGACATCGGACGAGCAACGCTCGCGCTCGAGCGGCCCATACCGAGCTTCGATCGCGCCCCTCCGGATCGCGAAGCACAAAAGGAAAAAGGCCCGGAACCTGCGCAATCGCGCAACGGCTCCGAGCCTTCTTGGGAATAAATCCCGGCGGCGTCCTACTCTCCCACAATGCTTCCATTGCAGTACCATCGGCTCC
>JAMFST010000796.1 GCA_026225435.1 Labilithrix luteola | reverse complement strand
TGCAAGGTGATGGGGTCGACCACGCGCGAGTCGACGTCGTAGATGGGAATGCCGAGGCACTGCTTCTTGGCGTGATGGTGCGGGTTGATGTGCGTCGCCGCGGCCGTCTCCGACATCCCGTAGCCTTCGACGTAGGTGATCCCGATGTCGAGCAGACGCTGGGCCACCGCCGCCGGCATCGCCGCGCCTCCGCCGGACAGGCGCTTGATCGAGCTGACGTCGTATTTTCCCAGGTTCGGGTTGAGGAAAAAGTCCTGGATCATCGTCGGCACAGCCGTCCAGCCGGTGACCCGGTAGCGCTCCACCAGCTGCGCGGCGACCTCGCGATCCCAGCGCGGCACGAGCACCAGGGTGTTGCCGATGTACAGCGGGCCGTTCATTCCGCTCTGCATGCCGGTCACGTGGAAGAACGGCGCCACCGCGAGGAAGGTCATCTCCGCCTTGCAGTCGAGCCAGGTCATGCTGCCGACCGTGGTCTGCATCATCGTGCGGTGGGTGTGGATGCAGCCCTTCGGCTGGCCGGTGGTGCCCGAGGTGTACGGCATCACCGCGAGGTCGTCGGGCCCGGCCGTCATCGGACCGGGTTGACGGTCGGCGGCCAGGACGTCCTTCCACAGCGTGATCCCCTTGCCGGCGATCGGCTCGCGCGGCGCGCTGATGAAGTCGGGCACCGCGAGCGTCGTCTCCACCTTCAGGTAATCGGAGTACGCGGCCACGATGACGTGATCGAGCAGGCCGTCGCGCAGCAGCGGCTCGACGCGCGGGTAGAGCTCCTGGGAGACGAGGATGGTGCGCGCGCCCGAGTCGGCGACGAACTTTGCCAGCTCCTGGGTCACGCTCATCGGGTTGAGCGGCACGACCACCGCGTTGGCACGGAGGATCCCGTAGTAGCCGATGATGAATTGCGGGCTGTTCTGCATCATCAACAGCACGCGGTCGCCCTTGACCACGCCGCACTGCTTTTCGAGGTATCCAGCGACGCGCAGCGCCTCGTGGTGGAACTCTCCGAAGGTGATCCGCGTGTCGTAGAACACGAGGTACGCCTTGTCCGGGTAGCGGGTGGCCGAGACCTCCGCGTTGTAGAAGAGGTTCGTCGCCGGCGTGATCAGGTTCCGTTCGGAGTGCGGCGGCCAGAAGGCAAAATGTGCAGTTCCCATGGTGGCTCTCTCGATCAGGGCAGGCAGGCGTGGATGGCGCGGACGTAGCTCTCGGAGCGGTCCGAGCCGATGATTCCCGGGGCCATCTTGTTCATCATGTAGGCGATGGTGACGCGTGACTCGGTGTCCATGACGATGAGCGAGCCGCCCCAGCCGCCCCAGAAGCAGACGCGCGCGTCGGTGCCGCGCGGCGAGACGTAGGGGATGGTCCTCGCCTCGGGCAGCGCGTAGCCGATGCCGAAGCGGAGGTTCACGCCGAGGACCAGGTCGACGCCGTGGCTCTGCTCCGCGAAGACGAGCGCGATCGTCTCCGGCGAGAGCAGCTTCACGCCGTTGACCGTGCCTCCGAGCGACAGCGCGCGCATGATGCGGGCGACCGAGCGCGCGTTGCCGTGGCCGTTGGTCGCGCCCATGTCGGCGCGGCGCCACTCCGGTGTGTTCGCCGCGGCGGGATTCATCGCCGGACCGGTGAAGGTCCGGAACGCGGGGCTCTCCTTGGGCAGGTTGCCCAGATCGACGGCGAGCGGCGGGGGCGGCACCACCGGCGCGATGCGCCCCCAGTCCTCCTCGCGCGCGCCGATCTGGAAATCCGCGCCGAGCGGCCCGGCGATCTCCTCGGCCACGAACTGCTTGAGCGGCTTGCCGGTGACCCTCCGGACCACCTCGCCGACCAGGTGCCCCTGGTTGGCCGCGTGGTACCCCGAGGACGTGCCCGGCTCCCACCAGGGCCTCTGCGCGGCGAGCTTCGCCGTCGACGACGTCCAGTCGTACATGTCCCGCGCGGCGAACGGCGGATCCCACCCCGACACGCCGGAGGTGTGCGCCAGCAGGTGGCGCACCAGGACCCGCTCCTTACCGCCCGCGGCGAACTCGGGCCAGTAGGTCGCCACCGGCGCGTGCGGGTCGATCTTCCCGCGGTCCACCAGCATCAGCGCCGCGAGGTTGGTGATGGTCTTGGTGGTCGACCAGACGTTGGTGATCGTGTCCTCGGTCCAGGCGACGTTCCTGTCCGCGTCGCGCCAGCCGCCCCACAGGTCGAGCACCGTCTGGCCGTCGATGTCGACGAACAGGCTCGCACCCAGCTCGTTGCCGGAGTCGAGCTGCTGGGCGAAGGCGGCCCGCACGGGCTCGAAGCGGGCCTCGCACGTTCCGGAAATCAGGGCACGGGCGGTCATGTCGCCTCCGAGCCTGCGGCGGTGCTCCGGGCTCGTCAACGGCGCTGGGGGAGGGCACGAATGACGCAAACTGTCGGCACAAAGCGTCACCGCGTCACGAATAGGCGCACCTGGATCGAAACCAACTGACGGAAGCGGCGCGTTACCTGGTACACCGCCGGCTGGACCTGGCACCTGTGAGCGAATCCTTCGACAGTTACGTCGCCTGGCTCGAGCCCTCCGCGGCCCGCGCCCTGCACGACGATCTGCAGCGCACCAAGCAGGTCCTCGAGGACGTGGTCGACGGCAGCGGCTCGGCCGTGTTCGACCCCGCCGCCGGCGCCCCCTTCGCGCCGCGGCAGATTGCCCGGCTCGTCGACGGGAAGGCGCCCCGCAAGGGGGACCAGACGCTCGCCTACGTGGACGCGCGCGGCGAGAAGAAGGGCTTCGGCGCCCGCCTGGCCGGCCCTTCGACGCGCAAGGTCACGACGTCCATCTGTCCGGCCGTGGTCCTGGCCGACCGCGCCATCGCCATCCCGCGGGGCGTCGGCTTCCTCCGCGGCCAGGCGGTCGCCCGCTTCCGCGCCAAGGGTGTCGCCCGGCTCGCCGAGGAGTGGCCCGCGTTGATCGAGCGCGCCGGCGGCATGAAGAGGGCTGTCCGGGCGATGGCGGCCTACTCCGGCGCGCGCGGCGAGGAAGAGGAGATGGCGACCACGCTGCTGGCGATCGGTCGAGGCATCCAGCTCGCCAAGGACGACGGGCGCGACCTGTTGCTCGTCGGGCTCATCGAGAAATAGCGCCCTGGCGCGAGCGGAGTGTTCACCGCGGCGTACGGCGGAGGACCTAGCGCGGCTACGCTGGACCGTGGCCCGGCGCATCGTCTGGGCCTGGGTGTTCACCGTGCCGGTGGCCGCGCTGCTGGCCGGCGGCGCGCACCTCGCGCTCGGGGTGTTCTGAGGGCGCACGTTCGTCGCCGACGGATCGCAGGGGTTGGTGGTCACCGACGCGCGAGGCACCTTCTCGATGGAGGTTTACTGGGAGGGGTCGCTCTCCGTAGACGTCAGCGCCTGCTGCCCACCAGTCGCGACCACATCGTCATAAGGTTCCGGACCACGCTCCCCTCGGGGGCCTTGGCCACCGGCGGGATGTCCACCTGCACGCCATACTGCGCGAGCCGCGTGTACGGATTGCTCGCGTCGGCGGTCTTCACCGGGACGGACGGATCGCCCGGGCGGAACCCGAAGGCGAGCGCGCGCTCCTGGGTCTCGCGGCTGCGCAGGTGCTCGAGCCAGGTGCGCGCCGCGGCCTTCTGCGCCGGGGTGACCCACGCGCCCTGGAGGATGACCGCGGGGTGGTCGCTCCACAGGGTGGTCTGCGGGTAGTAGACGCGCAGGTTGCCCCAGCGCCCCTGGGCGTTCTCGATCTGGCTGATGGCCAGGTTCTCGTACACCACCGAGACGTCGTACTTGGACGGCCCGAAGCGGACCATGTCGGTCATGAAGGTGCCGGTGGAGCTCTCGAACGTGGAGACGCCGCGCTCGATGTCGCCGACGAAGGCCTGGTAGTCCGGCTTGAGCAGATCGCCGACCTCCACCTGCGGCTTGCCGTAGTACTCGAGCGACATGAGGTAGAGCGCCTGCAAGCCCGAGTTCGACTGCGTCGGATCGGTGTGCCCCAGCTTGACGAAGCCCCACGCCGGCTTGCCGCCGATGGCCGGCCAGCCCTGGTTCGAGGCAATCGCCTTGCGCAGCGACTTCCAGCTGATGACGCCGTGCGAGGCCTTGAGCAGCACCTGCGCGCGGTCTTCCCAGACGACGAAGACGAGCGGGGTGATCACCAGCGACTGCGGCGCGTCGTCACCGCTGGTGGCGAAGAGATCGCCGTTGTCTCCGCCAGCCCCGTTTCCTTTGCTCTTCCAGTCGCTGGCGGCGAGGTTCAGCACCAGCGTGTCGGCCGGGCTGAAGAGGGTCGGCTTCTCCTTGCCGGAGACGATGTCCTCGGCGGCGGCGATCGATCCGCGGCCGACGAGGGTGACCTCGATCTCCGGGTGGACCTTCTTGAAGGAGGCGGCGGCCGCCTCGATCCACTCCTTCTTCTCCGTGCTGTAGAGCATGGAGATCGCCGTGGTGGTGCCGGGCGAGCCGTCCTTGCCGGCGGCGGCCGGGCCGGGGCTGGCGTCGGCCGAAGGATCGGGCCCCGCGCTGCCGTCCTTGCCGCGGGTGAAGAGGACGATGGCGATGACCGCGGCGAGGAAGCCGACGACGATGACGAGCTTGGCCTTCACGTGCGCGCGGCCTTCGCCGGCTCGAGCTCGGCGAGCGTCTTGAGGGTCTCTTCGAACGTCCCGATCTCGATGTTCATCTGGGCCAGCTCCTCCTTCACGTCATCCCCGGCGAACGCGCTCGTGTCCGCGCCCGAGGCCCGCACGATCCGCGCCGACAGCCCGTCGAGCGTGGAGGCGATGCTGAGCAGCGTCGCGTCGATGCGCTCCTTCGTCCGTTTGAGGTCGGTCACCACCTCGAGGTGCTCCTGCCGCGCCGTGAGCGCCGCCTGCAGCTGGACGCGCGTCTCCGGATCGGCCGTCGTCTCGACCCGCGCGGCCAGGTGCTCGCACTCGCCCCGGATGGCGCGCCGGCTCTGCGTCTGCAGGTAGCGCGCGAGCCCGTCGTTGCGCTTGGCGAGGTGCGCCGCCCGCTCCTCCAGCTCGGCGAGCGACACCAGCGACGCGTCGATCTGCTCGTGCACCTCGGGCGGCGCCTCGGCGATCACCCGGTCGATGCTCTCGCGTGCGGCCACGATGACCCGCAAGGTGGCGCGCGTCGGCTCGTCGCTCACCGACATCGGATCGAGCGGCGGCCCCACGATGCGCACGCGGGGCCGCGGCGCGCCTTGGTCGCCGTCGTTCTTCCTGGCACCGACGAGATCCCAGGCGACCAGCGCCGAGTAGGCCACCGCGCCCACCGCGAGCACCGGCAGCGAGTGCAAGGCGGCGGCGCCCACCGCGGCCGCTCCGCCGACGACGAGGTTCATCTTGGCGGTGCTGGCGCGCGCGAATCGACTCCAGTCGGTCATGGTCAGAAGAACGAGGCCATATCAAGATACACGTCCCCTATGGAGTCGACGGTCCCCTTCGCCCAGCTCCCGCGGGCCGAATCGGCGATCTGCTCCAGCACCTTGGTCTGCGCCTGCTCGCCGTAGGCGATGGCGAAGACGCGCACGGCGGTCTCCTCGGGAGGAAAGCGACGCGAGAGCGCATCCAGCGTCAGCTTGCTGTTCTCGTCTGCGCCGTCGGTCATCACCACGACGGCGTGGGCGCGCGACGGATCGAGCTTCACCCGATCGACCGACAGCGCATAGGCCGCGTCGACCGCGTCGTAGAGCGAGGTGCCGCCGCTGGCCTCCAGTGTGTCGAGCTGGTGATCGAGCTGCATCAGACCGGTGTCGGCGGGGAGCGGCCCGACCGGCGGATACACCTTGTCGTCGAAGACCATGAGCGTCAGCTGGTCGTCGTGGCGGAAGTGCTCGAAGAAGCTCTCGGCCCCCTTGCGTGCGCTGTCGAGCGGCGCGCCGCGCATGCTCCCCGACTTGTCGAAGACGAGGATCACGTCGGCCCCCTTCTTCGTCTGGTGCCACACGGAGAGCAGCTCGTTGAGCACCTTCACGTCGGGAACGGGGAGCACCGTCGAGGGCTGCTTCGGGTCGACGCCATGGTCGGCGTCGATCGGGCTGGCGATGGGGATGCTCGCGTCGGCCGGTCGAAACCCGAGCTCCATCGCCTTCTCCTGCGCCGGCCGCGACTTGAGGAAGGCGAGCAGCTTGGCGCCCGCGTCCTTCTCGTCCGGCCCGACCCAGTCGGCGTCGAGCACCGAGAACGGATGGTCCGACCAGAAGGTCCCCTCCACCGGATAGATCGCCACCAGCGGCTCGGCGGGGGACTTCCCGTACGACTCGATCACCAGGTTCTCGTAGAGCACCGCCGCCGACAGGTACGTCGGCCCGCGCTCGACCATCTTGTCGGCGAAGAACCCGGTCGACTTGCCATAGTGGACGATGGTGCTCTCGACCGACGAGAGCAGCGCGCGCGTCGCCGGCGCGTCCACGTCGGCCGTCGTGAGGTCGCGGCGGGCGAGGGCAGAGCCCTCGTGGTGAGGACTCGCGCCGGCGTAGGCCTCGGCGAGCACCGCGAGGAAGCCGGAGTTGGAGAATTCGGGGTGCGTGTGCCCGAACTTGAAGCTGCCCCCCTTGGCGACGCCGAGCGCGCTCCACCCCTTGGGCGTGGTGCTCACCTTGAGGAGATCGCGCCAGGAGAGCTGCTTCTTCGGCCCGCCGAGCGCCTCGGCCATCGGGCGCCACATGGCGATGACCACCGGGGAGAGCACCAGCGGATCCGCGCTCGCCACCAGCGGCCGGGTGCCACCGGCGGCGCCGCTGCTCGCCTTCTTCAGCCATGCGTCGTCGAGCAGCTTGTCGTAGAGCGACGACGCCGGGCTGAAGACGTGCGCCTTCAGCTTGCCGTCGACGATCGCCTGGAGCGCCTCGCCCGACCCCATGGCGTGCCCCTCGACGTGGATGGTCCGTCCGGTCGCGGTCTTCGCGCCCGTGGCCTCGAAGGCCGCGAGCTCGGTCTTGATCCAGCTCTCCTTCTCGCTCCCGTACGCGAAGACGAGGGTGAGCGGCTTGTCCTCCGGCACCAGCGACGCAGCGCTGGCCGACGCGCTCGCGGTCGCCCCGGCGTCGTCCGGAGTGGCCGACGGGCGGCAGTCGGAGCAGCCGGTCGCGAACGACGTGGCGAACGCGAGGACAGCGAGGGCGGGGGAGGTTCGGTGCACGCCTGCTTACGCTGCCCGGATGCGCTCAGGACTTCAACAACGGTCAGTGCCCACTTCGCGCGATGGCGCCGAAGTCGATCCCCAGCTTGGCCAGGTACTTGCGCAGGCGGTCGGCGTCGTTGGTGCTTCGCTTGGTCTCGCGCGACGACGCGAAGAGCACGCGGCCGGCTGCCGAGAGGGACGACGCCTCGGCGCAGACCGCCAGCACGTCGGCGAGCTGCACTCGATCGAACCGATCCAGCTTCGCCGCGCGCTCCTCGCCGAGCACCTGCACGACGCGCGCATCGGCCCCGGCGCCGTCGGCGACTGCGCTGCGTGTAACGTCGTTACCGGCGAGCCGCGCCAGCTCCGTCGCCACGCCCTTCTCGGTGATGCGCCCCCCTTCGGCGAGGGTCGCCATGCGGGTCACTGCCGCGTTGAAGTCGCGGAAATTCCCTGGCCACACGCGCCGGCGGGCGACGGCGAGGAACTGCTCGCGCGCCTCGCGGCTCATCGTCACGTGCCGTCCGAGCGTACGCGTTGCCTGCCCGAGCTCGTACTCGAGGTTCGGCGCTAGATCCTCCGGCCGCTCGTGCAGCGCCGGCAGCCGGAAGGTCCACAGATCGATGCGCGCGTGCAGATCCTCGCGGAAGGTCCCGGCGGCGATCTGACGCCGCAGGTCGCGGTTGGTGCCGCAGAGCAGCTGGAAATCGCTGCGCACCTCGCGGTCCGAGCCGAGCGGCACGAACACCTTCTCCTCGAGCGCGCGCAGGAGCATCGCCTGCTCGTCGAGCCCCAGCTCGCCGATCTCGTCGAGGAAGAGCACCCCCTTGTCCGCGCGCGCGAGCAGCCCGGC
>JAMFST010000795.1 GCA_026225435.1 Labilithrix luteola | reverse complement strand
GGCCGGCCGAGCAGACTTGCCCGACCGCGCAGACGTTGCCGCACGCGCCGCAGTCATTCGGGTCCTGCAGGAGGTCGTCGCACGAGCCGCTGCAGTTGGTGAGCGAGGGCTGGCAGGTGTTCGAGCACGCGCCGATGGAGCAGACCTGCCCGCCCGGGCAGACGGTGCCGCAGGTGCCGCAGTTCTTCGGATCGCTCGCCGCTTCGGTGCAGACGCCCGAGCAGAGCGTGGCGCCGGCGGAGCAGGCCGCGGCGCACGTGCCGGCGTTGCAGACCTGTCCGGTCGCGCACTGCTTGCCGCACGCGCCGCAGTTCGCCGGATCCGTCTTCAGGTTGTCGCAGTTGTTGGTGCAGTCGGTTAGGCCGGAGCCGCAGGCCGCGCTGCAGTTGCCGGCGTTGCACACCTGCCCGGTCGCGCAGGCGTTGCCGCAGGTGCCGCAGTTGTCCTGGTCGGACTGCGTGTTCACGCACGCGCTGCCGCACGCCACCGTGCTCGCCGGGCACGTGGCCTGACAGTCGCCGAGCGCGCAGACGTCACCCGCCGGGCAGACGTTCCCGCAGGCGCCGCAGTTGGCCGGGTCGTCCTTGGTGTCGCTGCAGGTCGTTCCACACTTCACCAGGCCGGTCTGGCAGCTGGCGGCGCAAGCGCCGCTCGAACAGACCTGGCCGCTCGGACAGGCGTTGCCGCAGACGCCGCAGTTGGCGGTGTCCGTTTGAAAGTTGGTACAGCTGGTGACGCCCTTGGCGTTGCTGCACCCGCTCTGGCCGACCGGACAGCCACCGGCGTCGGAGACGGCTACGAGCTGGACGGCGGAGTTGTCCCCCGTCTTGCAGGCGCTCATCGCGCAGGCGATCAAGACGGCGAACGTCAGCCAGCCCACGAGTCGCGCGCCGGTTGTGCGGGCATGCCGAGCGAATTTGGTCACGACGGGCCTCTTCTGCGGTGGCGGCGATTGGTGGGTCATTTGGACATTGCTACGATCTTGAACTGGACGCGCCGGTTCTGGGCACGGCCGTCGTCGGTTCCGTTGCCGGTCACCGGCTCGGTCGACCCGTGGGCGTTGGCGACGAGCCGGTCACGGGCCACCCCGCGCCCGACCAGCGCTTCGACGACAGCGGCCGCGCGCCGCTTGGAGAGCGCCAGGTTGTAGTCGGCGGTGCCGGTGCTGTCGGCGTAGCCGGAGACTTCCACCAGGCGGACCTCCGGGTGCTCCTTCATCGCCTGCGCGACCAGGTCGAGCGCCTGGAGGAATTGCCCAGCCTTGATCTCGTCGCTGTTGGTCTCGAACTCCACCCGCTCGTTCAGGACCACGATTCGATCGGGCTGGATCTGCACGCTGATCGCCGGGGGCGGCGGCGTGTCGGGACAGCCATCGGCGTCCTCGAAGCCGTTGTACGTCTCCGGCTCGTCGGGGCACTTGTCCTTGTCGTTCGGGATGCCGTCCTTGTCGCGGTCATCCGAGGGGCAGCCATCGGTCTTGGGGTCGGAGGTGCGGACGCCGGGCGTGGCTGCGCACGCGTCGACGTGATCGGGCACCCCGTCGCCGTCGGTGTCGTGAGGACGACAGCCGTAGTACGCGCCGGGGATGCGGATGACGTCGCCGCCTTCGGTCGGACAGCGATCCGCGCTGTCGGGGATGCCGTCGTGGTCGTGGTCGGTCGCCTCGACGTACGCGCCGGGCGGCGCTGCGCCGAGCGTCATGCCGGCTCCGGCGAACAGGCGGTACAGCGGCGCGCCGAAGCCTTCGTTCAGCCCCGGGCCACCGCCGAGCGTGAAGAAGAACGGCGTCGGCCTGGGCGCGTACTGCACCGCGAAGTCGAGCTCCGCCGCGTCGGTACCGGACGCGCTGGCGAAGTTGGTGCTGGCGAAGAATTCGGTGAGGACGCGGACGCTGTCGGTCGCGTTCACGCCGGCGCCGACCCCGTAGCGAAGCTCCGAGCCGAGATCGAGCGAGCCGATGTGCGCCGAGCTGCGGAAGGCGACGCCGACGTTGGCCGCGGCGAAGAAGCGCCCCGTACGGATGTCCGCGATGGCGCGCAAGCCCGGGGTGAACGTCGCGTCGCCCAGGTACACGGTCTTGTCGATCGCGTGCGAGAGCGGAGCGGACAGCGAGCCGGCGATACCGGCCGAGAAGAGGCTCGTCGCCGTGCCGATGGCGCGCAGCTTGGCCTCGATCTCCGGGTCGCCGATGGTCGTTCCGGACAGGCCGCCTGGCTGCGCCTGCCCGTACGACGGGCTGGCCGGATCGGTCACGACGCCGTCGCCGGAGACGTGGCTGATGGGAACGCGGAGGCCGAGCTGGAGGCGCTCGAGGGGCGTCCAGGCGGCGAGGAGATCGGCCGACTCGAGATCGTGGAGGACCGAGAGGTGCTGCTCTCCGCCCGCCGAGGTACACGGAGCCGCGGAGCAGGTGTGCAGGCGGAACGGGTCGTGCGCGTAGTCGAGGTACAGACCCACGACGACCGGCGTCGCCGTCGACATGCGGGTGGTCTCGATGGTCACCAGGTTGTCCGCGCCCGGTGCCGGCTTCCACCGCTGGACGTCGACTTGACCATGCGTGTCTTGCGCCGAGGCCTCGCCGCTGACGGCGAGTCCGGCAATCGTGAGGCCGAGCGCCAACGTCCCCGCAGCCTGCCGGCGGAGGAAGGAGCGTGTCGTCGGGGTCGTCGGCAGAGTCGAGGACAAATCAGGCCTTTGGCGAGGTACGAGTGCACGCCGGTGTCACGACATGCGAGGCCGGGTGGGCGGCCACGCGTGAAAAACGAGGAGTTTCTGCGTGGACTACCAGCTGCCGTGAGACCCATGGCTGCCGTGGCTGCCGTGGGATCCATGACTGCCGTGACTGCCGTGCGAACCGTGGCTTCCGTGTGAGCCATGGCTCCCGTGGGAGCCGTGGCTCCCGTGCGAGCCATGCGAACAGTGCTGCGCGAGGAAGACCTCTCCGTCCGCGCTCCACTCGAGCATCGTGTCGTCGCTCGCCTTGAGCGCCTTCTTCGACGCGTCGCTCTCGGCATCGCCGAGCATGCCGCCAGGCCTGCGACCGAACGTGGGCAGCTTCTTCTTCGGGACGACGGGATCGGTCATGGGGCGCTCGGCCTCGTTGCTCGGCGTGTCAGGATGCGGCGGACGACTGGATGAAGTGGCTGCGCTCGCGGATGGTGGTCCACCGTTTGAGCGTATCTACGGTGCTGGCATCACCCGTATGAAGCTTCTCGAAGAGGAAATCCTGGATGCCCTTGTGCACCGAGCAGAGCGTGCTCTGCCGCATCTGGCCGAAGATCGAGCCTTGCGAGCGGTAGCTGTGCTCCGGCTGGATGCCGCAGTAGGGCGCGTACGTGCAGACGTTGCAGTCCGGCTGCGTCTCGCGAATCGAGGCGAGGACCAGCGCGCGCACCGTCTCGTGCTTCATCACGTCCCGGTACTTCGAGGTCCGCACGTCGCCGATCTTGAAGAAGTCGTCGCCCATCTCGTGGATCATGCGACCTTCGTCGCTCGAGAAGATGCTGCCGTCGTAGTTGTAGGCGAGCGCGCCGATGGCCGAGCCGCTGGGGGAGCGGATGTCGAGGAAGTTGGAGTCCTCGTCCATCAGGATCTTGGTGAGGAAGATCGCCGCGTAGCGCTCGAGGATCTCCTCGCCTTTCGCGTTGAGCGAGAGGATGTGGTCGACGGCGGTGCGGTAGAAGTCGTGATACTCGCGCCGGTCGTACTCGATGCGCCCTGCGGTCTTCTTGGCGAAGCCGAAGGGATCGACGGGGCGGAGGAAGATCGCCCGGCAGCCGAGGTTCCGGTACGTGTCGACGATCTCGCGCGGGTACTTGAGCGCCTCGCGCGTCGTCGTGAGCAGCGCTTCCACGTGGTAGAGCGTCGGATCGAGCCCCAGCTCGATGTACTTCTTGTTGATCCGCTCGATCCAGCGGGCCGCCTCGCGGTGCGAGTTGCCGCCGACCAGCACGCGTTGCTTGGTGTGCAGCGCCTCCGGCCCGTCGATGGATGTACAGATCTGTACCTTGTGGTCGACGAGGTACGACAGCTTGTCCTCGGTCATCAGCCCGAGGTTCGACACCAGGGTGAAGTCGAGCTGCTTGCCGTAGGCGCGGTTCTTCTGCACCGCGTACTCGATGATGTGCTTCATCACCGGGAAGTTCGCCAGCGGCTCGCCCCCCTGGAACTCGAGCGTCACTCCCGGTGACGTCGACTGCAGCATGAAGTCGACGACCTTCTCGCCAATCTCCGGCGACATGTCCGTCTGCACCTGGTCCATGTCCGCGCGGCTGGCGTGGCAATAGACGCAGGTCTCGTTGCAGCGCAGCGTGACCACGCAGATGTGCAGGTTCGGGCCGTAGGCGAGGAAGCGCTTCTTGCGCGCCAGGCGCTTGGCCTCGGTCTCCACGGAGATCTTCGAGCGGATGAAGTTCTTCGCCGCCAGCTTCTGATGGAGCGGCGTGCCGTCGTCCAGCTGCCCACGAACGAGCGCGGACATCTCGCCCTGAGTCACGAAGACCCAGTCGCCGAACGGGTTGGTCAAGAGGACATCCCCGCCGGCATTGGGGAGCGGGCGGTAGCGGACCTCGACCAGATCCAGCGGCTTCTGCGCCGCCGCCCCCGCCGCGACGAAGGGGCGAAAGGCGGGGAGGGGGTTCTGCACGTTCACGAGGCGACCTCGCGGCCGTCGCGTCGCTCGATGGTGCGACCGAGGGCGTAGTTGGCAAACTCGGCGCGCACGTCTTCTTCGGAGATCTCGCCGTCCGCGCTCGCCTCGATCCGTACATGGATGTACGGAGCCGCGGCATCGCCGCCGACGCGCTCGAAGCGCGCGAAATCGGCATAGACGTCGATCGCCTCGGTGACGGCCTCGGCGTCGTAGAGCGACGAATGGAAGCGCACCTCGATCACGGCGTGACCTCGGGCGGGTCTTCCGCCGGTGCTGCATCCGCTGGCGCCGCGTCCTTGGCGGTCTTCGCGGCGTCGCTCTTGCCCTTGGCGTACTTCTCTTCCCAGCTCATGGCGATGCCGAGCGGATCGTCGAAGGCGGTCTCGCTCCCCACATCCATCTCCAGGAGGTCGTCGAGGCCGGGCGGACCGGCGGCTCCACCGAGCGCACGAGCGGTGATCGCCTCGATCAAGCTGCGGTTGTCCTCGGCGATCTTCCGTCGCCACGTCTGCCCGAGGAGCTCGTTCTGGAACTCGCCTGCCAGCGCGTCTCCGTCGAGCGCGGCATCCTTCGTCTTGCCGCGCAGGAGCACGCGAACACGGTTGTCGCTCACCCGATCGAGGAGCACGTAACAGCGGTCGAGGAACACGTACGCGGCGCCATAGAGTGCATCTTGCGGATAGAGCGATCCGTCGATCTCGAAACTGATGGTTCCCGCACCCAGGCTGACGGCGAGATCGGTCGATTCACTCATTCTGTGAGAACGCTCCAGCTTAGGACCGTACCGTCCGGGTCACCCTGGCGCCATGACTTTCACAGCCTCGTCGAGCAGCGCTGACCTTTCGCGAGGTGAGAATCGAAGGTCGTCGACTCCGTGCGATCCGCGTCTGCCGGAACGTACGTCACGGCCCGGTCCGCTGATGACGCGGCGTCGCGGACCTGCAACCTCACGAGATGACGCGGGTCACCGGAGCGAAGGTCGGCGTCGACGAGGACATCGCCTTCACGCAGCCCGGCGCGGTCGGCATTCGAGCCCGCCACCAGGCCGACCACCTTGTGCGCGCGTCGCGAGGCTACGTCATCGAAGCCGAGCTCGAAGTGACCGAAGACGCCGACGTGCCCCATGAGGCAAGGCGCGAGGAGATCCTTCGGAACGGGCGCGCGCGTGCTTTCCGTCACGACCGCGCGAACCGACTCGGCGAAGGCAGGCGTGGTGAAGTCCGCGATCTGCTCGAGGACGGCGTCCAGATCGATCTCGGGCAGGGGCGCCTTGCGCGCCAGGAACGCCGTCATCAGATCGTCGAGACTTCGCGCGCCCTGCGACACGCGAAGGATCTGCGCGTCGACGAGCAGCGCGACGACGTCACCCTCCGCGTGGAGATACGCCGTGCGCGTCTCCTCGTCCGGCGAAGCGGCGGCAGCGCGGGGCGCGAGGCGATAGCGCGCCACCGCTTCGTCGAGATTCGCGACGTAGGCCGCGACGTCGATGGCCCCCGCCCGAAGGAGGAGGCGCCGCGCGTAGAAATCCGAGAACCCTTCGACGAACCACGCGAGCGCTTCCGCCTTCCTGGCTCGATAGCGACGGCCGTTCCATTGATGGAACAGCTCGTGGGCAATCAGGAAGGGGACGCCCGAGCCGTCGCCCTCTGGCACCATCTGCGCTCCCGGCGCGAGAAAGAGCGCCTGCGACTGGGCGAGCGCGAGACCGCCGGCATCTCGCGCGCCGCCTCGCTCCGGCGTCACCGGGACCACGCTGACGAGGAAGAACGGCCAATCGCCGTCGTGGAAAAAAGTACGTTCCTCTCCGGCGATCCTGGTCGTCAGCTCGATGAGCGCGTCGTCGCTCGCTCCACCGTCTGGTCCGGCGATCGAGATGTACAAGGGGTGCCCCTGCACGTCGCGTGACGCCAGCCGCAGCTCGTCGCCTGCCAGGTACACGGCGCTGCGCAGATCGCTCCACGAGCGACTCTCGCGAAAGCCGGCCGGATCGACGCCGAAGGAAGAGGCGACGATCCAGTGAGCCTCGCGGATGCCGCGGGGAACCACCACGTCGG
>JAMFST010000084.1 GCA_026225435.1 Labilithrix luteola | reverse complement strand
GCCGCGGTGACCATCCGCGCGGCTGTCTCGGGGGCGTGCATGCTCAGCGCGGCGCGTAAGCAGGCGGCAACGCCGAGCCTTGCGGCGGAGGCGGCGGCGCGGCGGGACCACCGGCCGGCCCACCTTGCTCGGTCGAGATCTGGTTCGGATCGGCCGGCTCACCGGAGCTCGGCGAGCCGTAGTTGCCCGAATTCGTCGGCGTGGAGGCCGGCTGGCAGGCGACGACGGCCGCGAAGGGGGAAAGTACAAGCGCACAAATGATCGCACGGAGCATGCGCCGATCGTAGCTCACCTCCCGCTCACCGGTTGGGCTGTCACCTCGCCGAGATGACAGATGGCTGAGCCGTCCTCCGCCCCCTCGGTGGTGGCATCGCCGAGGGTCGCGGGGACGGTCACGTAGCGCATGACTCCGTACGAGGCGGCGTAGGTCCGCTGCGTGAGCGGGTCGAAGAGGCGGACGGCGTACGTCTCTCCGCTGACGAGCTCGGCCGCGTCCCGGTAGATGCGCGAGACCTGGACGACGCCGTCCTGCACGTAGCAGGCACCCTCGCAGGCGCTGGACGCGGTGAGGGCCAGCGGCGCGCCGGCGAGGTCGTAGGAATCGCACGCGTCCCCGCGACAGACCTGCAGACGCAGACCGCCGGGCGGTGCCCTCACCGGAAGCGGCGCCGACGTGGTCAACGAGCTCTCGCATCGCGGCGGGGCGAGGTGCGACCCGGCCTCCACGCCCCAGTGCACGGCGAGCGCGAGATCCAATGCCGCGCAGGCCAGCATCATCGAGGCGAGACGGATCCGCATGTCCACCCCCACCCCCAAGCACATGGCGCGCCGGAGGCGGTCAGGGCCGAGCAGGTGGGAAAATGTCCAGGCGTCGCGCGGCGCCGAGCCCCGCGCGTGAACCACGCTTCACGAACGGCATGTGATCAGGAAGCGAGGACCGCCGCCACCTCCCATGCGCCGGAGATCTCGGCCTCCCCTTCGATCCGATCGCGTCCGGGCGCGGCCATCGCCATCCACCTCGCGACGCTCAGTGCGCTCGGCCCGACGGCCGGCTTCTTCAACGACGGCAGCGAGGAGACGATCGGCAAGCACGCCTGGTGAGCTACGCTGCGGAGCCATGTTCAAGCTCCCGGTCGTGCTCCGCACCGACTTCAGCGATGACGCCGCCTGGGCGAAGATCACGCAGGAGATCGCCCTCCCCGTCGGCCCGGCCAGCTTCCTGGCCAACGTGGACTACGTCGACGATCGCGCCCACGCGACGGTGAACGAGGAGAACGTCCGCGAGGCGCTCCCCGGCTACGATCACTCGTTCGTCATCCTGGCGGACGCGGCGTCGATGAGCCGCGCGGGGCACCCGCTCCTGGTCGTCGATCTGTCGGCGGACGACGAGCCGTCGTTTCGCGCGGCGCCCGGCGCCGTGCAGTCCATCGAGAACAACCTGTCGATCGCGAACATGGACTTCGCCGAGTTCGGGGAGGCGGCCGACCAGGAAGAGGACGGCATCTTCCGCGGATTCGACGACGCGAGCTCGCTCAACTAAATGGCTAGCCGGGCGTCGGGGCGGGCGCGGCGACGAGCGAGGCGCATGTTCGTCTCGGCGCTTGCGCCTCGATGTCCTCGGGTCGCGCGAAGACGCGCGCGAAGCCCGGGCTGACGTACACCAGACAGAAGCCGCGGCTGGCGGGGTTCGCGAGGAAGCGAGCGACGTCGGGATCGTCGGCGAAGGCAGGCCGCGCGAGGAAGTCGTCCGCCAGTACCACGGCGCCGACGTCGCGCTCGCGCAGCAGGTCACCCAGCGGCCGATCCTTCGACCAGCCGGGAACGGTCGGCGCCTGGTAGCCGGCGAAGCTGACGACCCCGAAGGCGGCTTCGAGGATCGGCGCCGGCCCGAGCGCCAGCTCGCGCAGCGCCCTCGCCGTGTCCCGGTGCGG
>JAMFST010000794.1 GCA_026225435.1 Labilithrix luteola | reverse complement strand
CTGGTGAGCCGGGCGAAGCTCGACGGGACGGCGGCGCCCGCGGCGACGGCGAGCGCCGCGACCGCTGCCACCGTCGGGGCCACACCGGCGACGACCGGCACCGCGGCCTCGGCACCGCCGGCCTCGACCGCTGCAGCGACGACCGCTGGCGGCTGCAGCAAGGACACCGACTGCAAGGGGGACCGCATCTGCGTCGAAGCCGCCTGCGTCGACCCGCCGCCGCGGCCCGTCCAGCCGTAGAGGCGTCCGCTCACCGCGCGCGTGGGGCCGCTCGTTCTCGCGCGGCATGCGATGGCGCTGAACGCGCCATCGAGAGTCCTGCGCTAACCGAAGTGCAACCAGAGCTGCCAGGCGATGACGCCACCAGCTCCGACGAGCGCGATCACCAGCACGATGGACACGATGGTCCACACCCGCGATCCGCGTGCTCCATCGCTCGGCGGCCCGAGCGAGCTGCTCGGCGGATACGCGGCGGACGGCGGGTACGGCACGGAGGGCGGATACCCCGGCTGCGCGAACGGCGCGGCCTGGGGATACGACGGAGCCGGCGGACGCGCGGTGCCGCCGAGCGGCGCGGGGAACCCGGGGTTCATCGGCTGCGGCGCGAACGATGGATGCGGGACCTGCGAGGGATGCGGCGGCAGCTGCGACGGGTGCTGCGAGCCCTGCGGCGACTGCGGCGGGTAGGCCGGATACGACGGCGCCCGCATCCCGACCCCCGAGGCGGAGATCGACGGCGCCTGCCGTTGCGGAAGCGGCTGCGTGACCACCGGCATCACCGCGGCCTGCACGTGGATGGGCACCGGCGGCGAGGGGGAGCCGGCGAGCGACGCCGGCGGTGCGATGTCCTTGCGGGTCGACGGTGGCAGGTCGTTGCGCGCGTGGCGGAGCGCGCTCTTCAGGCGCCCCCAGAACTGCCCGGCGTCCTGGAAGCGCAAGGTCGGCTCCACCTGCAGCGCGTCGACGAAGACCTCTTCCACCTCGTCCGACACCGAAAGGCCGAGGCCTCGCGGAGTCGGACGGGAGACGCGGTCGATCGCGCGGGCGGCGATCTCCCCGACGTTCTCCTCGCCCATGACCACCTGGTCGCGCATCCCCTCGACCAGGATCAAGGCGAGCGCGTACACGTCGGTCCACGGGCCAGCCGGCCCGAGCTTGTCGTCGAACTGCTCGGGCGCGCCGTACACCGGCGAGAAGATGCGCATCTGGCCGACGGTCTTGGCGCGCGGACCCAGCGCCAGCACCTCGTCGCGCATCACCTTGGCGACGCCGAAGTCGAGCACCTTGGCGGTGACGCCGTCGCGCGTCTCGGCGAGGAAGATGTTCCCCGGGTTGACGTCCCGATGGGCGACGCCGATCGAGTGGGCGAAGGCGAGCGCCTCGGCGGCCGGGTCGATGAGCGCCACCATGTCCTCGAGCCTGCGCCCGCGATCTCCGTAGGCTCTTCGCACCTCGAAGTCGGCGGCGAGCGATTTGCCATCGAGCCACTCGAGCACCATGTACGGCACCAGCGCGCCGGTCGCCGGTGCCAGCGTGGTGCCGCTGGCGATGGTGCGTGCAATATGCAAGTTGCCCTGGGACAGCCGGTAGTGCAGCCGGCTCTCCTCGCGGAAGCGACGGACGAACGAGTCCACCATCGCCGTGCCCATGACGGTGGGCAGCTTGAGGCACTTGATGGCGATGGCCTCCTCGAGCCCGAGGTGCAGCCCCTTGTAGACGAGGCTGAAGCCCCCCTCGCCGACGAACTTGTCGACGCGGAACTGCTCGTCGAGCAGCTGGTCCACCAGGCCGAACGGATCGGTGCTGGACATGGTCAGCCTCCTCCGTACCAGGCGAGGCGTCCGCCGAGGAGCGCGCCGTTGCGATCGAGCGCCTGCGAGTAGATGGCGTCGTATTCCAGCGACGGCCCGAGGGCGAAGTGCCCGCCGAGCGCGTGCCCGAGGTTCCACTCGTAGAGCGCGCCGACGCCGATGTACGACTGGGTGCCGTCGGCGTTGGGGAAATTCCCCGGCGCGGTCACCCGGAGCGTAGCGACGCCGAGGCCGAAGTTGCCGAAGATGGCGAGCCCGTCGAGGTGCGGGTAGATCTTCGCGAGCGGGTGGGTCTCCACGCGGAAGCCGCCGCCGCCGCCGGTGGAGCGCCAGTTCTTGCTCGAGTAGGTCTCGCTGCCGAACCAGATGCCGAAGCTGATCCAGTCCGTCAGCGCACCCATCAGGTTGAAGGTGAACCCGCCGCCCGCCATGAGTGCGCTCGAAGAGTAATCGGCCGGCACGCCGATGAGGCTGGCGTTGTTGGGGTACCCGCTGGCGTGGGCGAGCCCTCCGCCGAGGGTGAGCGCCAGGACCACGCCGCTGCGCTTGCGCGGGATGCAGTCCTCCGCGGCGGCCTCGGCGGCGTCCTTGGCGCTCTGATCCGCGTTGGAGGCGTCCTTCGGCGCGGTGGTGGAGGGTGCCACCAGCGTCGGGCCTGTTTCCGCGCCGCCGGAGAAGCTGCCGGCCCCGGCCGCGTACGCCGGACGGGCGAGCACGAGCGCGGGTGCGCTGAGCAGGAGAATCACGGCGCGAGCACGGCGCAAAGCCAGCGCATCGTCGTCGAACTCGGGGTCAAGGTCGACTAAGAAGGCTGCGCATGACGCATTTCGACGCCCCCCTCGCCGACAAGGACCCCTCGATCGCGCGGCTCATCGCCGAGGAGAATCGCCGCGAGCACGACACGATGCGCCTCATCGCCAGCGAGAACTACGCCTCGCGCGCCGTGATGGAGGCCACCGGAAGCGTCCTCACCAACAAGTACAGCGAGGGTTACGCTCACAAGCGTTACTACGAGGGGCAGCAGGTCATCGACCAGGTCGAGGAGCTGGCCATCGCGCGCCTCAAGGGGCTCTTCGGCTCCGGGCCGCAGGACGACACGCTCCACGTGAACGTACAGCCGTACAGCGGCAGCCCGGCGAACCTGGCCGTGTACCTCGCCTTCTGCCAGCCGCACGACACCGTGATGGGGCTCGGCCTGCCCGCGGGCGGCCACCTGACGCACGGCTGGACGGTGAGCATCACCGGCAAGTACTTCAAGAGCGTCCCCTACGGCGTCTCGGCCGAGACCCACCGCATCGAGATGGACGAGGTGCGCAAGCTCGCCAAGGAGCACCGCCCGAAGATCCTGTGGGCCGGCACCACCGCGTACCCGCGCACCCTCGACTTCGCCGCCTTCCGCTCCATCGCCGACGAGATCGGCGCCATCCTCGTGGCGGACATCGCCCACATCTCCGGGCTCGTCTGCGGCGGCGCGCACCCCTCGCCCATCGGCATCGCCGACGTGGTGACCTCGACGACGCACAAGACCTTCCGCGGTCCGCGCGGCGGCATGATCTTCTGCAAGAAGCAGCACGCCAGCGCCATCGACAAGGCGGTCTTCCCCGGCCTGCAGGGGGGCCCGCACAACCACGTCACCGCGGGCATCGCGGTGGCAGCGCACGAGGCCGCGCAGCCGGCTTTCAAGGAGTACGCGCGTCGCGTGGTCGACAACGCGAAGACCCTCGGCGAGGCACTGGTCACCCGCGGGTTCGATCTGGTCACGGGGGGGACGGACAACCACCTCCTGCTCGTCGACCTCACCAACAAGAACGTCGCCGGCAAACCGTTCGCCCAGGCGCTCGATCGTGCGGGTATCGTCTGCAACTACAACTCCGTGCCCTTCGACAAGCGCAAGCCCTTCGATCCGTCCGGTATCCGCATCGGCACCCCCGCGGTCAGCTCGCGCGGCATGGGTCCGGGAGAGATGGAGCAGCTCGCCGGCTGGATGGATCGCGTCGTCAAGGCGCCGACCGACGAGACGCTGCTCGCGTCGATCGCCAAGGAAGTGAAGGAAGTCTGCGACAAGTTCCCGGCTCCGGGGCTTCGTCTGTGATCGCGAGGGCCGCGCTCGTCGTTTGCGCGGCCCTGGTCGCATCCGGCGCGCTGTCGTGCGCGGTGGAACCGCCGACACCGCAGCCGCAGGTGGCGAGCGTGCCGGTGGTGAAGCGCCCGCCCGAGACGGTGGCGCGCGAGGACGACGGCGACGGGCCGGATCTCCCCGACGTGGTCTACGAGGACTCGTGGCGCGGGACGAGCTTCGGCGGGATCCTCCTGCCAAAGGAGACGCTGGCCGTCGATGACGACGGCGGCGTCGACCTGGCGATCCATTTTCACGGTGGGCAGATGGCGACGCGCTTCTGGCGTCACTCCGGCCTCAACGCGGTCATCGCCAGCGCCGGCTACGGGCTGGGCAGCCACGCGTACACCGCGGCGATGGCGGACGGCACGCGCTTCACCGCGCTGGTCGACGAGGCGTTGCGCGTCGCCGGCGATGCGGTCGGCCGCAAGCTGCACCCGCGGCGCATCTTGCTGGTCGCCTGGAGCGCGGGCTACGGCGCCGTCGAGGCGATCCTGGAGAAGCCGGCGCTCTACGCCAAGGTCGACGGCGTCGTGCTGCTCGACGGGCTGCACGCCGACTACAAGATCGACGTCGATTCGCGCGTCGTGCGCCAGCCGGATCCGGACAACGTGGATCTCACCGGGGTGCGCGCGCTGGTGCGCTTCGCCGGCGAGGCCGCCAACGAAGCGGGCGCCCTGCGGCCCCGGCGTATGGTGATCACCCACTCGTCGATCATGCCGCCCGACTACGCCGGCACCACCGAGACCAGCTGGGCGCTGCTGGCCGCCAACGGTGTCCCTTACGAGAAGGTCGACGAGGAGGCGCCGCACGACATGATCCTGCGCGACCGCGCCGACGCGGGGCACCTGCACGTCCGCGGCTTCGGCGGACGCAGCGCGCACGATCACATCGCGCAGCTCGGTCTCGTGGGAGACGAGGTTCGCCGCTTCATCACCCGCCCGTGGAGCACTGCCTGGCAGAGGTCCGGCAAGCCGAGCCGGGTCGTCGTCAGCCGTTGATGCTCACGGAGGTCGGCACGTTGACGCCGATGCCGAGGGCTCCGCGCAGGTCGCTGTAGGCGTCGCCGATGGTGAAGGCGTAGAGCCCCTTCACCCGCGTCTCCGCGCTCGGATCCCCGCCGAGCACGGGCTCGCGCTGAAGGCCGCGGCGCGCCAGGCCGACCCTCCCGGCCAGCAGCAGCCCCGTGCGAGACAGCGAGTCGTCCACCTGCTGGGCCCAGAGCTTCACGTCGAGGCGCGCGGCCTGCGTGGTGTCGGTGACCGCGGCCCGCAGGGCGTCGTGCTCGTCGCGGGACAGGTGCGCCCCCACGTTCGCCAGGTGCGGCTTGGTGCCGGGGAACGGCGCCCCGCGCGAGATGGCGATGCCCAGCCCGAGCGCCATCTTGAGCTCGTTCACGCCGGGGAACGCCGCCCGCGCCACCAGCTCGGGGCGCAGCTCCGCGAGCCTTCGCCCGACCAGGAAGGGGAGCTCGCCGAGCGCCACCGCCTCGACCGCCTCCGGACATACGTACACGCCGTTACCGGGCGCGAGGACGAGCGCGAGCGCCTCGTCGGTGCCGCGGCGGACGTGGAGCGCGGGCGACGGGAGCGCCAGCACCTCAGCGCCGTTCTTCAGCGTGCTGACCACCTCGGCCGCGCTGCG
>JAMFST010000793.1 GCA_026225435.1 Labilithrix luteola | reverse complement strand
GCCGCTGGCGTCCATTCGGTGGTGTGGGACGAGGCGCAGAAGATCAACGGGAAGGATCCGGATTTTCACCGTCGCGACCTCT
The DNA here is from genome assembly GCA_026225435.1 of Labilithrix luteola. Classification (GTDB taxonomy): domain Bacteria; phylum Myxococcota_A; class Polyangia; order Polyangiales; family Polyangiaceae; genus JAMFST01. The sequence goes on along the minus strand of JAMFST010000793.1, from coordinate 1,660 downwards.
GGGAGGCGATCGCGCGCGGCGACTTCCCGCAGTGGGATCTCGGCGTGCAGGTCATCCCCGAGGAGGACGTCCTCAAGTACGGCTTCGATCTTCTCGACGCCACCAAGCTGCTCCCCGAGGAGCTCGTCCCGGTGCGCATCGTCGGCAAGATGACGCTCAACCGCAACACCGACGACTACTTCGCCGAGACCGAGCAGGTCGCCTTCTGCACGGCGAACCTCGTTCCCGGTATCGACGTGACGGAGGATCCGCTGCTGCAGGCGCGGCACTTCTCCTACCTCGATACGCAGCTCACCCGCCTGGGCGGGCCGAACTTCGCGCAGATCCCCATCAACCGCCCGCTGGTGCCGATCCACAACCACCAGCAGGACGGCTACGGGAACCAGATGGTGAAGGCGTCTCCGGCGCGCTACCACCCGAACACCGTCGGCGGTGGCTGCCCCTTCCTCGCTGGCAAGATGACCGATGGAGGGAACGGCTTCGTCTCTGCGCCGGTGCCGCTGCCGCCGGGTGCGTTCAAGACGCGTGAGCGTAGCGAGACCTTCGACAACCACTTCAGCCAGGCGCGGATGTTCCTCCACAGCATGTCGGTGCCGGAGCGGCAGCACATGGTCGAGGCGCTCCACTTCGAGCTGGGGAAGGTCGAGCGCACGGAGATCCGCGCTCGCATGGTCGGCCTGCTCGACCGTGTCGACCCGACGTTCGCCCAGGAGGTCGCGGCCGGCATCGGCGTGACCAGCCCGGAGGTCACCCCGCCGGTCGCCGCCGGCAAAGACGCCAAGCCGCCGATCGACAAGTCGCCGTCGCTCAGCCAGGCCAACCAGCCCAAGTCGATCAAGGGGCGCAAGGTCGGTATCCTCGTCGCCGACGGCTTCTCCGGCGCGGACCTGACGCACATGAAGAAGGTCCTCGAGGCGGGCGGCGCCACCTTCGACGTCATCGCCGCGGACCTCAACCCGAAGGCGTCGGACCACGGCAAGGCGGTGGAGCCGAACAAGTCGTTCCTCACCACCGCATCGGTGTTCTACGACGCCATCTTCGTCCCCGGCGGCGCCAAGAGCATCGCCACCTTGAAGAAGGCCGGTGACCCGATCCACTTCGTGCTCGAGGCGTTCCGTCACTGCAAGACCATCGGTGGCGGCGCCGAGGGGGGCGACTTCGTCCGCGACATGGTCTCCATGTTCGGCGCGGCTCCCGACGACACCGGCGTCATCGTCGGCCCTTCCAACACCGCGCTCGCCGACGACTTCGCCGCGGCCATGAGCCAGCACCGCCACTGGGACCGCGCGACGAAGGACTCGGCGCCGGCGTGAACATGCGCACCACCGACGCCGAGCTCGACGCCAGCGAGGCGCCCCCGGCGTCGGTGGTGCCGATGTCCGTCTCCCCCGCGTCCATCCTGAGCGGACGGGAAACATTGTTACCTGCCAGCCAGGCGCGCGGACACGACAAGGAGACCTGGGCTCGGCTGACGCACCTGAGGTGAAGGGCTACGGGTTGCGGATGAAGCGGATCAGCGAGTTGGTGGTGACGCCGGTCTTGCTGTCCGTCGTGGTGTACGGCGCATAGAGGACGTTGCCGAGACGTGTGCTGGGACCCAGCGCGGTCCGCGCGAGCTTCGGCATGAGCGCGTTGGCGCGCCCGCGGACGCCCACCGCCT
>JAMFST010000792.1 GCA_026225435.1 Labilithrix luteola | reverse complement strand
GTGCCGACGCCGGCTTGCGCGCCAGCCGCCGGGACCGGGGCGTTCTGATGGGTCGTCTTGCCGACGAGACCCTTCGGGGTCGGCGCCGTGGACTCGCCCGGGACGTCGCCGCAGCAGCGGAACCCGATCTGGTAGAAGATGAACGTCTCGTTGTGCGCCACGGTCATCGGGCGGCAGCGGTCGCGCACCGGGCCCCAGTAGCCGCCCTTGAGGCCGCTCTTGTAGGGGTGGCCCGACTCGTTGACGACCCACTCGTCCACGTTGCCGGTCATGTCGTGCACGCCGTAGGGGCTGACGCAGGCTTCGCGCGAGCCGGAGACCTCGCCCTGCCAGAGCCGCTCGACCTCCTTCTCGCGGGTCGCCGGGTTGGCGATGGCCGCCTCGTTGACGTCGGGGTGCGGCTTGTCGATGTTGCAGGCCTGGGAGTCGCGCGTGTAGCCGTACGGGTACGGCAGGTGCTCGGCGCCCTCGCAGGAGAGCGTCCACTCGCTCTCGCCGCAGAGCCGCTTCCCCTCCGACTTGCAGGTGTTCTGCGCCTCGTACCAGGTCTTCATGATGACCGGCTTCTCGCCGACCTGGTTCGGGTACTCGTACTCGTCGATGCAGAACTTCTTGTGCCGGGTCTTCCCCTCGCACGCACTGGTCTTGTCGAACTCGGCGCAGCGCATCTTGGTCTCGGGGTCGAGCCAGCGGAGACACTTCTGCTCCACATTGGGGCAATAATCCCCTTCGACCTCGACCATTCCGGTGGGGCAATCGCCGCGCGCAATCTTGTCGCCGTCCGCGACCTTCCCCTTGCCCGCGGTCGCAATACTGGCCGTCACCAGGCCGGTCGCCGCCTCGGGAGCACCGAGCAGATCATCGACCGCGAAGGCGGGACCAAGGACGGCCGCTGCGCCGGGAGACCCCTGCGCGGCCGCAGCTCCAGCAGGCGCGTTCGCGGCCGCGAGCACCTGCCCGGAAGGTGGTCCGTCGGAGCCGTCGGGCGCCGCGCCGGCCACGTTCGAGCCGGCCGCGTTCGCGTCCCCGGTGAGGTGCGGTCCGACGATGATCGTGCCGAGGACTGCAAAACCGACGAGTCCAAGCTTGGTTCGTTTCATCACATTGCCTTCCGGCGGTGCGGTGATTTGAACGGCGGCGAAGTCGCCGTCGTCATAAGCGTCAATTGCAATTCGACGGCCATCGTTCCGAAAGCATCGACCGCCTTCGCGGGTTGATGCGCGAACGCGATCGGTGGTGACACGACGGCCACTCCGGTGACCCTCGTCGAGGAGCGCCGGTAACAAAGAGATCGAGAAAAAGTGCTCTAACGACGCCGGTTCTGTTGCGCGCGTCGCTGGATGTCGGACAACACCGACGCTTCCCGACATCAATCGTATGGAACCCGGACGGGCCACGTCACGTTTCCGACAAGACGTTCCTCGGGACACGTGATGTGGCGTCGACGACACGGCGGCGAGGCGACCCACGACATCGACCGCGCACGAATGACAAGCCTGCCATGGACCGATCGGCATCCATGGGTGGTCGGTCCATGGACCGTGGGTGGAGCGAGACTGCGACGCGGCCGCGCGCGATCGTTCGCAGACCGCTGCGTACGGATCTGCAGGTGTTCGCAGTGCATGCGCGGGTGACGACCGCGACGCGCAACGGATGCGCGCTCGCGCAGGTCACGCACCGCGGCGTCTCCGCGACGTCCTTCGCGAAGCGTCATCGGCGGCGAGCGGCCAGGGAGCTAGCGGGAGATTCCGCTGTCCTTGGACACGTGGCGACAGAGCACGTCGGTCGCCTGCCGGTCGGTGATCTGCTCTTCTTCCACCGTCGCGTCGTCGACCGCGCAGCCGAAGAGGCAGCGGGCGAGGTCGTGCGCCGCCGGCTCGCAGCCGACGATGCGCCCGCCGGTGCAGCGGAAGCGCTCCCCTTCGCAGGTCGAAGGGTCGCTCGGCGCGGTCCAGGGGATGGCGGCGGACGACGACGACGTCGGAGGCGGTGGCGTGGTGGGCGCGAGCAACGGCGGCGCGGCCGGGAGCGCGACGGCGCCGGCCGGCGCGCAGAGCTGGTCGGCCGCGACGGCAGCGGGCACCGGCAGCACCACCGACTCGGCCGCGCAGCCGCGGGCGCAGGCGGTCACCTCGCTCCACGGGCAGGTGCAGGCCTCCGGGCTGGCGCTGCAGGGGACGGAATAGGAGTAGGCCCGCGAGCTCTGGACCACCCCTTCCACGCAGCGCGCGAGCCCGTCCGGGCAGTCGACCTGCGCGAGCGGCGCGGCGATGCCGTGCTTGCGGTCGATCGCCTGCTCCACCTTCCCGCGAAGGCACCCGCGCTCGCAACCGGAGCTGAAGCCGGCCAGCGCCAGGAACAGGAGGCCGAGGGCGCGGCGCGAAGTCGGGCTCATGCCCGCTGATTCATACCCTGCCAGCGCTCCGTGAGGAGGGTGACCACGCGCTGCGACCCCAGCTCTGGCGGGATGGCACGCGCCGGCAGCATGTACGTGCCGCGCGCCGAGCGCAGCATCAGCTGCAGCTTCCGCTGGTGGTAGCCGAGGAAGACGGCGGCCAGCTCGCGCCAGGGGACCACGACGTCGCTCCCGAGCTTCCACCAGCGCCGCTCCGGCAAGGAGATGCCGTCCGCCGTCGCGACCAGCCGGTAGCTCCGCCGGGTGGCCAGGCGCACGACGGCGACGACGTTGGCCAGCGCGACGGCGACCATGACCGCGGCGATGACCTCCCAGAAGGTGGTCGCGTCCTCGGCGGAGAGGCGGATCGAGTACTCGATGAGCAGCGGGCGGTCGTTGGTGGCGGCGATTGTGCCGGTGATGGCGGCGAGCACCAGGCCGACGATGGCCCCGCGCACGAAGGGGGCGTAGGGGCGGCGCAGCTCGACGAGGAGGTCCCGCGGATCGGTCATCGGTCCGCTTCGACGACGATGTGGGGCGGCGTGTTCAAATCAATCGGGGCGCCCGCGAGGCACGGGGAGGCTGCGGAGCGCTGCGAGCGCGAGCGGTTGGGTGTGCGCTTGCGCGGAGGTTGCGGCGGCAAGCGCGCGGACCCGCGACAGAGCCGACGGAGACATCCCGCGGCGGTGGAGCAACCGCCCCGCCGCGCGCGCCATGCGCAAGCTCGGCCCCTCCAGCAGCGTCACCAGCACGTCGTCGTCGAGGTAGACGCCGAGCTTCTCGAGAACGAGGTACCCCGCCTCGCGGACCCGCGCCGGATTCTGCGCCGTCGAGAAGGCCGCGAACACCTCCGGCCGACGCTCGCCCACCTCCGCGAGGATGATGACCGCACGAGCGCGTTCGCGGACGTTCCCGGTCTCGGTAGCGCCGCGAGCGAGGGCAACGAGGTCGACGTCCAGCTGGCGTCGCTTGACCTCGAAACGGGCCAGCTCGCGCACCTCGCTCGAGCCGTCGAGGAGCGCCTCGCGCACCGTCGCGGGATCCGGGCCGGAGGCGGTGGCGAACCAGCTAGCAAGTGACAACGCGCGCGCCGTGCCCCGCCTCCCCCGGAAGATGGCCTCGGCGACGGCGCACCGTTCCTGGTCGGGTGCGTGGGTCACGTCGAGCTGCGCGAGGCGGGCGC
>JAMFST010000791.1 GCA_026225435.1 Labilithrix luteola | reverse complement strand
GCACCGGCGCGTTCCTCCGACTCGAGGGGCCGGGCACGGCGTTCGTCGAGAACGGAAGTGGCGAAGCCTCGTGGCTCTGGATCCGCCGACCGGCAGCGACGGCGGCGACCGAGGTGAAGGGGCAGATCGATTTCGCCTACGACCGGTTGAACGGCCTTCCGGGACAGGTGCAGCCGTTCGTCGTCGACCTCGCGGCCCAGCCGGTGAGGCCTGCGACGCCTTCCACGAAAGTGTCGTCGAAGGATCCGCTCGCCGTGCGGTGGGCCGACGCCGCAGCGAGGAGCTTCGCGCTAGGAGCCAGCTCGCTCCCCTTCGCGGCAGACGCCATCGCTCGCCTGCAGCGGCTCGCCGACAAGCAGCGGCCGTCGAAGAAGGGGCCGCGCGCGAGGGTCGATCCTCGCGCGGTCGTGGGTGAGCGCGAGCTCGCGTCGGCGAGCGAGATCGACTCCCGGCTCGGCGTCCTCAGCGGCGGCTCGGCGTACGCCAGCTCGGTCGCGACCGCCGAGTGGTTCGTCACGCGCAAGGCCGCGAGCAAGGCGGAGCAGCGGCAGGTCCCGTTCGCCACGATCAAGGCCGTGGCGCTGCCGGGCATCCCCTGGAACCAGCTCACGCCGGTGGGCCCGCCGCCGCCCGAACCGCTCGCCACGTTGATCCCGGCGGAGTTCTACTACCTGCGCGCGCGCGACCTCGCCTCGCTCGAGTCGGTGCTCAAGACGCTGGAGACCTGGGGCAACGCCGCCGACAAGCTCGTCGACGGCTCGATCGCCGACGATCAGATCGTCACCCGCTACGAGACGGCGCTCGGCGTGCGTCGCGGCGCTCTGGTGCAGCTCCTCGGTGGAACCGCGGTCGGGGAAGTGGCGCTCACGGGCAGCGACGTCTACCTGCCGGAAGGATCCGATCTCTCGCTCGTCCTCGAGGTCCGCGCGCAGCCGCTGGTCGACACGGCGCTCGCCATCGGGTTGGCCGCTCGTGCCGCCGGCCATGGCGAGGTCACCGAGACCACCCGGGTCCACGGCAACGTCACCGTCCGCGAGTCACGCACCGCCGACGGCGCCGTCCGTCGCCAGCGCGCCGACGTCGGCGGGCGCACCATCGTGTCCACCTCGGCGGTGGCGCTCGACCGCATCCTGGACACCCTCGCCGGCCAGCACCCGCGCCTGTCCGACGAGCCGGACTTCCAGCACATGATGGCCCGCGATCCGCTCGCGAACGTGTCCGCGCTCGCCTTCGCTGGCGATCGCTTCTTCGCCGAGATCACCAGCCCGCGCCAGCGCATCCTCGAAGCGCGCCGGCGGGCCGCCCGCGAAGAGCTCGTCGGGCTGGGGAACGCCGCGCTGCTCCACGGCTGGTCCACCGGCCACGAGCCGGCGACCGTCGCCGAGATCGTCCGCGCGGGCCTCCTGACCGCCGACGAGACTCGCCACGCGACCGGCGAGCCGATCGCCTTCACGCCGGGGAGCGCGCCGCGCTCGATCTGGGGCACGCCCGCCGAGATGCGCCCCCTGCTCGAGATCCCGGCGCCCGCGACCGTGACGGTCGCCGAGGCCGCCGCCTACGAGCGCTTCTCCAGCGAGTACCGCGACGCGTGGAGCGAGCACCTCGATCCGCTGCTGGTGCGCTTCACGGTCGAGGGGAAAGAGACGACCGTCGATCTGCGGCAGATGCCCGTCCCCTGGACCTTCGACTATCGCGATCTCTCCACCTTCGCGGGCGACGTGCACCTGCAGGTGCCGCCGCTGGCCGGCGGGGTGCGCCTCACCGCCGCCATCGGGAAGGACTCCGAGCTGCGGCGCACGGCCAACGAGCTCGCCGGCAACCTGAACGAGAAGCTCCAGCACGCCCTCGACTGGGTCGGCGACAGCGCGACGATTGGCACGCTCGACGACCGCTACCTCGCGGCCGGGATGCTCGCGCTCGACGACCATTCGCTCCCGGAGCCGCCTCCGCCGCCGCAGAGCACCACCTCCAGCGATGAGGCGATGGACGCGGTCATCTACCAGATGCCCATCTACGCCTCGATCGACGTCAACAACCCGATCGCCGCCGGGCTCGTGGTCGCGACCATCCGCAAGGAGATCGAGCAGGAGATGGGCGACCAGGTGCACTGGCGGGAGGTCGGCCGAGAGGGCGACGCCGTCCTCGTCGGCATCGAAGCCGGCAAGGGTGCGGG
>JAMFST010000790.1 GCA_026225435.1 Labilithrix luteola | reverse complement strand
GCCGGCGTGGTTCCGCCCGCCGATCGGGCACACCCAGCCGGGGATGGCGCGGGCGCTCGACAAGCTGGATCTGCTGACGATCGGCTGGACGGTGAGCGCGCACGACGGCGCGCGCTGGATCGGGGACGCCGAGGTGATCGGCCGGATGCGGCGCCTGGCGAGGGACGGGGCCATCCTCGCGCTGCACGACGCGGCGGAGCACGGCGATCGCGTGCCGGCGGGTGTTACGGCGTTGCCGGCGCTGCTCGAGGTGCTCGAAGCGCTCAACTTGCCGGTGGTGTCGCTGAGTGAGTGGGTCGCGGAGGTCGAGGGCTGAGCACGCTCTTCGGCGCCTGGTGGCGTGCTGGGGAACTGTTTCGTTTTGTTACGTGAAGATCGATGAAGCTGGAGCGGCCGTACTTACCCGTCACCTCTCATGCGCAAATCTTCTCACCTTCGCATCTCTCTCCTCGTTCTCGGCTGTGCCGGACTCGTCCCTCTCGCGATGATGGGCTGCAGCGGGGACGATTCCTCCGAGACATCCACGGACACCGACGCCGGCTCCGATGCCGGTTCCGGTTCCGGTTCCGACGCCACGACCGGAGCCGACGGCTCCACCACCACCGACGGCAGCACGGTCTCCGACGGGTCGACGGTCAACGTCGACGCCAGCGCAGCGACCGCGGCGGTCGTCGCGGCCGCCAACGCCTTCCTCGCCTCGCTGACCACCGCGCAGCAGGCGACCGCGCAGCTCGCCTTCACCGAGGCGCTCGCCGAGACCTGGACGAACCTGCCGGGCGGCAATCGCAACGGCCCGCAGTTCGAGGACATGTCGACGGCCGCGCAGACCGCCGCGCTCGACCTCGCGCAGGTCGCTCTGAGCACGGCCGGTTACGACGAGATGCAGAACATCCGCCGAGCCGACGATGTAATCGCCTCCACGACCAGCGGCAGCTCGGGCTGGGGCTCCGGCCTCACCCACTTCGCCATCCTCGGCACGCCGTCGACGAGCACCGTCTGGATGCTGCAGATCTGCCAGCATCACCTCGTCTACAACATCGTCTACAACGGCAACATGGTGAGCGCAACGCCGGTGTTCCTCGGCACCGAGCCGCCGAACTTCACCATCCTCGCCGACGGCGGCACCTTGGTCACGGGCGTGCTCCCGGCGGGGACCGCCGTCAGCTTCGTCAACGGCGCGAACACCAACTCGACTGCCGCCGTCGACACCACCGGCGGCACGGCCTACGGCGCGCTCGAGCCGCAACGCGCGGCGGTCGACGCTCTCGCCACCGCCATCCTCGCCGACACCACCAACGCCAGCGCGGCGAAGCTCTCCGGCTCGTTCTCCGACGTGGTGTACGGGATCAACACCAGCTCGGGCAGCGACTCGAACTTCCCCTTCTCGTCGACCGCCGGCAACTCGGTCGTCTACCCGACCGGCACCACCGGGCGCGGCGTCCTCTACTCGGCGCTCGGCACCGCGGAGCAGGCCGCCGTGAAGGCCGCCATCGAGGCCTGGGTCGACACGCAGGCGGCGGACATCGCCACCACGCTGCTCGCGGCCTACGAGAGCGACGACGCGCTCGCGGCCACGTACATCGGCTACGGCGTCCCGCAGGGGGCGACCACGCCGAGCTTCGTGTCCAACCCGAACACGCAGGCGAACGCGCTCGACTATCAGGGCTCCTACCTGCGCATCGACGGGCCGCGCGTGCTCATCGAGTTCGTCGTCCAGGAGGCCGTCGCCTTCCGCGATCAGAGCTGGGTCCACTACCACTCGGTCTGGCGCGACAAGGCCGCCGACTACGGCGCCGAGTTCACCACCGCGGTCGACGCGGGCACGGGCACGGGCACCGGAACCGGCGGCGACGGTGGAATGGGCGGGATGCCGGACGGCGGCATGATGGCGCCCCCCTGAGATCCGGACGCAGCATGGCGCGCTTCGCTACCCTCCTCGGCTCTCTTGCCCTGCTGGCGTCCCTCCTCTGGGGGACGCCGGCGTCGGCGCATGCTGCTCCGCACTCCTACGTCCTCCTCGATTTTCGCAGCCACGACGTGGGGGCGGAGCTTCGGCTCCCCGTGTCCGAGCTCGAGGCGGCGTTCCACCGGAAGCTCCTCGGCGAGCAGGCCGGCGTCATCCAGCAGGAGGCGGGCGCCATCCGCGCCCAGGTCACCGCGTACGTCCACGCGGAGACACGTGACGGGGCGCCCTGGGCGGTCGACGTCGGCGAGCTGGGCTACCGCGTCGACGACGAGGTCCCCTTCGTCACCGTGCAGGTCAGGCTCACGCCGCCGGCGGGCGCTTCGGCGCAGGTCTTCGTGCTCGACTACGACGTCATCTCCCACGACGTGGTGAACCACACCGCCTGGGTCTCCGTGCGGAGCGATTTCGCCAACGGCGTGTTCACCGACAAGCCGATGGTGATCGGCGTCATCCGCTACCTGCGCAAGTCGCTGCTCGTCGACCGGACCGGCGGCGGCGACTGGCGCGGCTTCCGCGGCGTCGTCCAGCTCGGCATCCAGCACATCGCCGAGGGGACCGATCACCTCCTGTTCCTGCTCGCGCTCCTGCTACCGGCGCCCCTGCTCGCGTCTCGCCGCATAGGTGCGCGCCGCTGGGGCGACTACGGCGGTGCACGCACGAGCGCCCGCAACCTGCTGCGCATCGTGAGCGCCTTCACGCTCGGCCACTCGGTGACGCTGCTCGCCGGATCGGTCGGCTGGTTGCGACTCCCCGGTCGGCCCGTCGAGGTGCTCATCGCCGTCTCCATCCTCGTCTCGGCCATCCACGCCATGCGCCCGCTGTTCGCCGGATGGGAGGCGTGGGTCGCCGGCGGCTTCGGGCTGGTGCACGGGATGGCGTTCGCCAGCGCGCTGAGCGAGCTGAATCTCGACCCCTACCGCCTGGCGATCGCCGTGTTCGGCTTCAACGTCGGCATCGAGCTGATGCAGCTCTTCGTGGTCGCGATGCTCTTCCCCTCGCTCGTCCTGCTCGCCCGGACACCGGCCTATCCGGTGGTGCGAGGGGTCGGCGCGCTGTTCGCTGCGGCGGCGGCGCTCGGCTGGATCTTCGAGCGCGCCCTGCACACGCCCAACCCGATGAACGCGGTCGTCGAGGCGCTGGCCGCACACGCCGTCGTCGTGGTCGTCAGCCTGGCGTGCCTCGCCGTGACGGTCACCGTCGCCACGCGCGCCGGCCGGCGGCGACCGGTAGCGATCACGGTAGGCTCGTAGGCGCCACGTCCGGCAGATCGATCACGAAACGGGCGCCGCGCGGCTCCACGTCGGCGACGGTGAGCGTGCCGCCGGCGGAGTCGACGAGCGCGCGGCAGACGGCGAGACCGAGCCCGGTCCCTTCGCCCGCCGGCTTGCTGGTGACGAACGGCTCGAAGAGGCGATCGCGCAGCTCCGCCGGCACACCCGGCCCGTCGTCTTCCACCTCGACGCGGGTGCGGCCCCCCTCGGCCCGCGCGCGCACCACGATGCGGCCGCTGCCTCCGCTGGCGCCGATGGCGTGGGCGGCGTTCATCACCAGGTTGAGCAGCACCTGCGTCAGCTTCGCCGCCGGCAAGGTGACCGCCATGGTCCCCGGCGCCACGTCGAGCGACAGGCTCACGTCACGCAGCGCCTTCTGCGGCGTCACCAGGCGCACCAGATCGTTTGCCACCTCGCTCACGTCGGCAGGCTCCACCGGCTCGCTGCGGAGCGACGGCGGGGTATCGGTGCGCGCGTAGTCGAGCAGGTCGCGCATGACACCGTGGATCCGCTCGGTCTCCTTCTTCATCCGCCCGAGGAAATCCTGCTGCGCCTCCGGCTCGAGATCGCCGCCGAGGAGCAGGTCCTCGAGGCCGAGCAGCGCCGCCAGCGGGTTGCCCACCTCGTGCGCCAGCCCCGCCGCGAGCCGCCCCACGCTCGCCAGTCGGTCGCTGCGCATCACCTGGTCGCGGGCCTCGCCGAGACGCTGGGTGGTGCGGGTCAGCTCTTCCACCTTGCTGCGCAACGCCTCCTCTTCGCCGCGGAGGCGAGCGGTCATCGCCTGCACCGCGCGACCCAGCTCGTCCAGCTCGCGCGTGCCGGTGCGCGGCACCTCGAGGCGCACGGCGCCGCCCGCGACGCGCTCGCTCGCCAGCACCAGCCGGTCG
>JAMFST010000789.1 GCA_026225435.1 Labilithrix luteola | reverse complement strand
GGCGCACGCTCGGCGTCGGCTGGTCGCTGCTCCACGAATGCGCCGTGGCGGCGACGGGGTGGTCGACGGAGATCGTTCGCGCGTCGGCGCGAGCTGCCGGCGAGCTGGGCGAGGCGTTCGCTCTCCTGGTGGCGCGTCTTCCGGGGGCCGAGGAGCGCGCCGGCGTCGATCTCGCCTCCGTGGCCGCGCTGTGGGACGCGCTCGCCGCCACCGGACAGCGCGCGGCCAAGCGGCGCCTCCTCGACGAGGTCTTCGCGCGGGCGACGCCGCTCGAGGTGAAGTACCTGGTGCGCGCCATTCAAGGCGAGCTGCGGGTCGGTGCCCAGGGCGGCGTCGTCGAGACGGCCATCGGGCGCGCCTTCGACGTGCCCACCGAGGAGCTGCGTCGCGCCGCCGCGCTGGTGACCGATCCGGGCGAGCTGGCGGTGCTGGCGCATGCCAGGCGGCTCTCCGAGGCGCGCCTGTCCATCGGCCGGCCGGTCGCGTACATGCTGGCGACGCCGCTCGAAACCGTGGCCACGCCGCTCGATCCGCGCGAGCTCGTGCTCGAGGACAAGATCGACGGCGTGCGCGCGCAGGTGCACAAGAGCGGCCCGCACGTGCGCGTCTTCGCCCGTGGGCTGGAGGACGTGTCCGGCGTCTTCCCCGAGATCGTCGAGGCGATGCGCTTCGTCTCCGGCAGCGTGGCGCTCGACGGCGAGCTGGTGGCGTTCGAGCCGAGCTCGTCGCGGGTGCGGCCGTTCCAGGCGCTGCAGACCCGGCTCCAGCGGGTCTCGCCGGCGAAGGAGCTGGTGGCCAGCGTGCCGGTGACCTTCGTGGCCTACGACTACCTGGCCGACGACGCCGGTGTCCATCTGGACAGGCCGTGGAGCGAGCGGCGCAAGCTGCTCGAACGCTTCGCCCTCGAGCGCGGCCCGTCGACCAGCTTCGTCCTCAACCCGTACGAGCCGCTGCTCGAGGGCGGAGCCGCGACCGACGAGGCGATCGAGCCGGAGGAGCTGACCGCGCTGCTCGATCGCGCCTTCGCCCTCGCGCGCGGGCGAGGGCAGGAGGGGCTGGTGCTGAAGCGCATCGACGCGGCTTACGACGCGGGGCGGCGCGGGCAGGCGTGGATCAAGGTGAAGAAGGCCTTCGCCACCCTCGACGTGGTGGTCACCGCGGCGGAGGAGGGGCACGGCAAGCGCGCGGGCACGCTGAGCGACTACACCTTCGCCGTCTGGGCGGCGCCCGCGAGCGACGCCGGTGCTGCTGCCCTCGCCGTCGAGCGCGAGCTGGTCAACGTCGGCAAGGCGTTCAGCGGGCTGTCCGACGAGGACATCGTCACCATGGGCCGCGTCTTCGAGCGGAGCACGCTCGAGAAGTTCGGCGGGGTGCGCCTGGTGCGACCGGAGGTGGTGATCGAGGTGGCCTTCGACGGCGTGCAGCGCTCGAAGCGGCACAAGTCGGGCTTCGCGCTGCGCTTCCCGCGGATCGTGCGCTTCCGCCCCGACAAGGCAGCTGCCGACGCCGACACGCTGGCGACGGTGGAGGCGCTGTTCCGCTCGCAGCTGGAGAGCGGTCATCGCGAGGAGACCGCGGAGGTCGCGCCGGCGCCGAAGACCGAAGCGCCAGCCGCGAAGCCGCGCGGGCCGCGGCCACGCACTCGCGGAGCGAAGCCCGCCACGCCGAAGGTGAAAGCGAGCGCGGCGTCACGTCAGCTCGGCCTGTTCGATCTGCCGGAGCCGCCGAAGCGCCGCTGACTGGACGAACCTCGCCGGACTGGTCATCTTGAAGCTCAATGAAGCTGCCGAAGCTGTCGAAGCTCGCGCTCAAGCCGTGCCACACCTCGAAGGAGAAGGCGCAGCGCCTGGTGCACCGGTACGCGGCCTTCGGCACCGCCTGGGCGGTCCTGCCCATCCCCGGCGCGACGAGCACCGGCCTGGCCGCGCTCGAGGCGCACATGATCTACTGGATCGCCCGCTACTACGGCGAGACACCAACCCACACCGACGTCATCATGACGATGTCGGGCCTGGAGCTGGCCAGCGTCGCGCTCAAGACCGTGGCCATCGAGGGGGCCAACCTGGTGCCGGTCGTCGGCTGGGGAGTGAAGGGGGCCATCGCCGCCAGCGTCGTCGAGGGGATCGGCGCGGCGATCATTCATCACTTTGAAGAAAAGTACCCCGGGCGGCTGCTCGACGGTCAAGCGCCGCCCGCTGCGCCCGCGGTGAGCGAGCCGCTCCCCCCGTCGAACTGAGGTGCGTCAGATCGTACGCAGCAGGTCG
>JAMFST010000788.1 GCA_026225435.1 Labilithrix luteola | reverse complement strand
GGCCAGCTCGTCGGTCAGCGCGCCCGACCACGCGGTCTTCGCCGTCAGCTTGGTCTGCCAGAGCGACACGTACGCGCGCCGTTCGGCCAGCTCCGGCAGGGCAAAGTGGTACTTCCGGTCGAAGCGGCTCGGTCGATCGAGGATCGCAGGATCGATCCGATCGGGATGGTTGGTGGTCGCGAGCACGATCATCCCCACGTTCTTCTCGAAGCCGTCGAGCTGGTTGAGGAAGAACGAGCGGTTCGCCGGATTGATGAGCGCGTCGATGTCCTCGAGCACGAGCACGCACGGGCGAAGCTGGCGGGCGCGCTCGAAGACGCGCTTCAGGTTGGCTTCCTCCGTCTCGTAGCGGGTCTTCACGCTCTGCACGTAGAGGCTGGGAATCCCCAGCTCCTTCACCAGCGCGCGCACGCAGTGCGTCTTTCCGTTGCCGGGCGGACCGACGAAGAGCGCGCCGCGCCGCCAGGCGAGCCCGATCTCGTCGTACGCCGCGCGCGCCTCGAGGAAGCGGCGAAAGTCGAAGCGAATCTGGTCCTTCAGCGCCTTGGCGAGGATCAGATCGTCGAACGACGCCTGCTGCGTCGACTGGTACAGCTCACGGCTCCGCTGCCAGCAGCTCCCGTGGAACACGAGGATCGCGTCGCGCGGATCGTTGGTGACGCGCGCCACGTCGAGAAGGAGCTCCTTGGCCAGCTCCTCGCTCTCGGCGATAACCCAGCTGCGCTGAACCTCGCTGTACCCGAGCTTCCAGGTCGCATCGACGATGCGGAACGAGTTGCCGCGCCACTCGACCTCCCAGGTGGCCTGCTCCTCCGCGGTGAGGATCCGGTCCCGATCGAGACCACCCCACTTCGAGACAGGGACGGGAATCGGCCGCGACTGCAGGACACGCTTGCAGTGCCCGAGCTCTTCGTACTCGTCGAAGGCGAACCCTTCACAACCCTGGACGTGCAGCCCGGCGGCAGCCGCCGCGGTTTCCAGAGCCACCTGGAAGCGCACCGCGGTCGAGGAGTCTGTCGGCGACAGACACGTCTGGAACAGATTGTCGGGAAGCTGGAGGGGCATCCCTCCAATTTCGGCGGTTCAGTCGGTAAAGGGAAGCTCGTCGTAACCGTGCATGTCGATGCCGCTCTCGGCGGCGGCCGACGCGAAGGCGGCGTCCTGGACCTCGCGGTGATCGAGGGCGCGCTCGAGACGCTCCGGGGTCATCGGGGTCTTGTCCTGGGACTTGCGCGCGCTGGTGCTGGAGGTCGTCTGCATGGGGTGGGGCCTTTCGGAAGCAGGAGGTCAGAGCAAGGTGCGTGCCGGTCAGGCCGCGCCGCGCTCGCCTGTACAGACTCGCCTGCGAACCTCTCTCGTTTCGCGCGCTTGGCCCACTATTTCGCGACGCTTCTTGGATGACCTTTCAAGGGTGCAAGATGGCCGTGATGCCTGGTTGACACAGTCCTGACCACCTATCGGCTTCACTCCGCTTGCGTAGAGGTCGTCGCGGCGCACGCTCGTATACAGCTCCGCACGTTCGCGCCTGGGTGCGTCAGCGCAGCGCGGCGTCACGTCATGACGTGGCGAAGGCTGGATACGCGGGGAGGTCGATCGACCGCGCCGCGCTCGTGGCCAGTCGCTCGAGCAGACCGCGGAACAGGCGCGAGCCGAGGACGCCGTACATCCGATCACGCAGGGCCAGCTCGAGAGCGGTCCGCGGCGCGAAGAAGCCGCCGGCGTGGCGCGCGCGCCGGCCTGACACGTGCGCGCGTGGGGGCGCATCCTCGTCTCGTACGCCTCCAGCGCGACCTGATGACTCTGTCCGGCGTCACGAGCGCGCCCGAGCTCGCCTGCCAGGACATAGGCGCCGAGCACCGCGAGACCGGTGCCGTTGCCGCCCATCGTGCCGCCGTACCCGGCGTCGCCGAGCAAGGCGATCCTGCCGCGGGAGTAGCGCGGAGCTTCGACGAGCGAGAGCGCGTCGACGTACAGATCGCTCGCGGTCTCGAGCTCCTTCAGGATCCGCGGCGTATGCCAGCCGACGCCGGCGAATATCCGCGGCAGGATGTCCATCTGGACAGATTCGCGGGTGGTGCCGCTCGGCAGCCGAGGGGAGCGGAAGACGAGCAGCGCCCGCAGCTCGTCGGGATAGCGACCGGCGGAGAGCGCCGCGCCGCGCCCGGGCGCGCTGAAGACGTGCATGCCTCGCGCGAGCCCGAGGAAGTTGGGCACGGTGAAGCCGGCGACCTGGAAGCCGAGGGGACGCAGGAAGAGCTCCTCGTCCCCGAAGGCGAGCGCCCGCACGCCCGAGTGGAGCCCGTCGGCGCCGACGACCAGGTCGAAGCGCCCGGTGGCCGCGCGCGCGAAGCTCACGGTGACGCCGTCGTCGTTCTCGGCGAGCGCGGTGATCTCGTCACCGAAGCGGTACTCGGTGTCGGCGCTGCTGGCGTCGTACAGGACGCGGCTCAAGTCCCCGCGGAAGATCTCCACGTCGCCACCGGTGAAGCTGGGGGGAAGCCGCACGTGGCTCGTGCCGTCGCGACCGAGGAGGAGCAGGTCGCCCGGTGGCGTTCGGCGCGCCTTGATCGCGTCGAGGACGCCGAGGCGCTCGAGGACCGCGAGATGGGAGGCGCCGCGGAAGTCCACCGCCTGACCGCCTTCGCGCAGGGCAGGGGCCCGCTCGACGACCACCACCCGCATGCCGAGGCGCCGCAGCGCCAGCGCCAGAGCGGGCCCGCCGATGCCGGCTCCGGCGATGAGGACGTGGTGGATGGGGCGTGGGGTAGATTGGGGCACGGGCATGCGTACGTCGTACGCAAGGCGCCGGTCGTGCGCAATATGACTTTATAATAAACGTAATGTGACATAGTACACAGGACGAATTTATCACCTGTACTAGGACAAGATGCCTACTCCGCGGTCCCCCTATCTCCGCATCGCCGCCGAGCTGCGCCAGCGCATCTCCACGCTGGCGCCGGGCGATCGTCTCCCCTCGACCCGCCGTCTGGCCGAGGAGTCCGGCGTCGCGCTGGCCACGGCGAGCAAGGTGCTCCAGCTGCTCGCGCGCGAGGGGCTCGTCGAGGCGATCCCGCGGGTCGGCAACGTGGTCGCGCGCCCTTCGCCGGCGAGCACACTCGCCAGCGCCGCTGCGGCACCCGCCGAGGAGCTGAACGTGGCGCGCATCGTCGCCGCGGCGCTCGCCATCGCCGATCGCGAGGGGCTCGACGCGGTGTCGCTACGCGGACTGTCGGCGAAGATGAACGTGCCGGTGATGTCGCTCTACCGCCACGTGAGCAACAAGGAGGACCTGGTGCGCCGCATGGTCGACGCCGCCATGGGCGAGTGGCACCACCCTGCGCGCCTGCCGCCGGAGCAGTGGCGCGCGCAGGTGGAGATCGGCGCGCGGCTCGAGTGGCAGCTCCTCCGTCGTCACCCGTGGATCGCGCGGGTGGTCACGCTCACGCGTCCGGAGCCGACGCGCAACGCGATCCTCCACGCCGACTGGATGCTCGCCGGCTTCGAAGCCGCCGGGGCCGACGCCCGCACGCGGATGAACATGCACGTGCTCATCTTCGCCTTCCTCCAGGGGCTGGCGACGAACCTCGAAGCAGAGGTGCGCGCCGTCGACGACACCGGGGTCGACGAGGCGCAGTTCATGGAGTCACGCATGCCTGGGTTCACCAGCCTCGCCGCGAGCGGCGCCTTTCCCGCGTTCGCGCGCACGATGGCGGCCCTCGACGCGCGGGACGGGAGCGACGACTACGATCCGGATCTCGACGAGACGTTCGAGCTCGGCCTCGCTCTCCTGCTCGATGGCTTCGCGAAGAAATTGCGCGCTCTCGACCACTGAGATTCTTCCACGCACGAGCTTACTTGGGGGCTGCATCCTGCGGGCGGAACAGCGGCGTTTTTGCTAGCGTCGACGTCGTGCAGACCCCCTCGACGATCACCAAGTCCCAGAGCTCGGCGCCCCACACCAACGGGCATGCGCAGCACGCACACGCGGCGTCTCCGTACAAGCCTCAGCACCACGTGCGCATCGTCACCGCTGCGTCGCTCTTCGACGGGCACGACGCGGCGATCAACGTCATGCGCCGCATCATGCAGGCTTCGGGCGCGGAGGTGATTCACCTCGGGCACAACCGCTCGGTCGCGGAGATCGTCCACTGCGCCATCCAGGAGGACGTGCAGGGCATCGCCGTGACCAGCTACCAGGGCGGTCACGTCGAGTACTTCAAGTACATGATCGACCTTCTTCGCGAGGCGAAGGCCGACATCAAGGTCTTCGGCGGGGGAGGCGGCACCATCCTCCAGTCGGAGATCGAGGAGCTGCACAAGTACGGCGTCACCCGCATCTACTCGCCGGACGACGGCCGGGCGATGGGGCTGCAGGGGATGATCGACGATCTGCTCCGCCAGTGTGACTTCGAGAAGCGCAGCCCCGACTTCGCCTCGCTCCTGCCGCAGCTGTCGACCAAGGATCCGGCGACCATCGGCGCGCTCATCACCATCGCCGAGAACTACCCGGACAGCGCCGACGAGCTGCTCAAGGCGCTCGCTGCCCGCTCGGACAAGGCGCCGCGCATCCCCGTGCTCGGAATCACCGGCACCGGTGGCGCGGGCAAGTCGAGCCTGGTCGACGAGCTGGTGCGCCGCTTCCTGGTCGACTTCGAGGGGAAGAGCATCGCCGTGCTCTCGGTCGACCCGTCGAAGCGCAAGTCGGGCGGTGCGCTCCTCGGCGACCGCATCCGCATGAACTCCATCGACGACAGCCGCGTGTACATGCGCTCGCTGGCGACCCGCCAGGCGAACCTCGCGCTGTCGCGGCAGGTGCGCGAGTCGATCGAGATCTGCCGCGCGGCCGGCTTCGATCTGATCATCGTCGAGACCTCCGGCATCGGCCAGTCGGACACCGAGATCACCGAGCACGCCGACGTGTCGTTGTACCTGATGACGGCGGAGTACGGCGCGGCGACGCAGCTCGAGAAGATCGACATGCTCGATTTTGCCGACGTCATCGCCATCAACAAGTTCGACAAGCGCGGCTCGCTCGACGCCCTGCGCGACGTGAAGAAGCAGTGGCGCCGCAACCACACCGCCTTCACCCAGACGGACGAGGAGCTGCCGGTCTACGGCACCATCGCCTCGCAGTTCAACGATCCGGGCATGAGCCGCCTCTACGAGAAGGTGCTCAGCGTCGTGAAGACCCGCACCGGCGCGCCGCTCGACTCGCACATCGAGATCACCCCGGGGATGAGCGAGAAGCGCTGGATCATCCCGCCGGACAAGACCCGCTACCTGGCGGAGATCGTCGAGACCTGCGAGCGCTACGATCTGTTCGTCAAGCAGCAGGCGCACATCGCGCGCCGCATGTACCAGCTGCACGGCACCATCGAGGCGCTGCGCGCCAACGTGGGCAAGACCAAGCTGGAGATCGTCGAGCCGCAGTCGCCCGCCGACGTGGTGCAGGTGACGCAGAAGGTGGAAGGGGAGCCGGCGTACCTCGGCGAGCTGGTCGCCCTGTACGAGGATCTGGAGAAGCGCCTCGCGCCCGAGTGCAGCACGCTCCTGGCCGAGTGGCCGGCGACGAAGAAGCGCTACGCCGCGGCGAAGTACCAGTTCCAGGTGCGCGACAAGGTCATCGAGCTCGATCTGACGACCGAGACGCTCTCGCACCTGCACGTGCCGAAGATCTCGCTGCCCAAGTACGAGGACTGGGGCGACCTTCTGACCTGGCTGTTGCGCGAGAGCCCGCCAGGGCAGTTCCCCTTCACCGCCGGCGTCTTCCCGCTCAAGCGCGACAACGAAGATCCGGCGCGAATGTTCGCCGGCGAAGGCGGAGCGGAGCGCACCAACAAGCGCTTCCACTACGTCTCGCGCGGCCTGCCGGCCAAGCGCCTCTCGACCGCCTTCGACTCGGTGACGCTCTACGGCGAGGACCCCGATCACCGGCCGGACATTTATGGAAAGGTAGGAAACTCCGGCGTCTCCATCGCCAGCGTGGACGACGCGAAGAAGCTCTACTCCGGCTTCGACCTCGCCGACCCGACCACCTCGGTGTCGATGACCATCAACGGCCCGGCGCCGATGCTGCTCGGCTTCTTCCTCAACGCCGCCATCGACCAGCAGTGCGAGAAGTGGATCAAGGGGCAGGGCGAGGCGAAGGTCGCCGAGGTCGATCGCGCCATCGAGGCCATCTACGCCAAGAAGGGCGTCACCCGGCCGACCTACCAGGGGGCGCTGCCGGAAGGGAACGACGGGCTCGGCCTCTTCCTCCTCGGCGTGTCCGGCGATGAAGTCCTGCCGGCCGAGGTCTACGAAAAG
>JAMFST010000787.1 GCA_026225435.1 Labilithrix luteola | reverse complement strand
CGGCGCTGGCCTGCGGTGAGATGCTGAGCGCCGATCAATCGCTCTGGCACACCGCCAAATCGCGCCGCCGCATGGCCACCGCCAGCGCCGTGCACGGGGCCATCGCGCTCAGCGAGGAGTACGACCTGCAGCTGTACGCGCGACGGATCTACGAGCTGCGCCTCGCGGGCGGAAGCGAGTCGTACTGGGCGCGCCGGATCGGCGGCGCACGCGTGGCCAGCGGGGGCTCGAGCGTCGACTTCGTCCGCCTGCAGCTCTCACCGAAGGCGTGAGCTTCACTTCCCGGTAGCGCCGCGCTTCCGCGCTCCGCCGCCCTTCGCAGCGGGCGCGGTGGTCGGCGCCGGGCTGGGGATGGTGGCGCGGCTGAAGTCCTCGTCGCTGGCGTTCTCCACCGCCATCGCGATGAGCGGGGTCAGGTCCGCCGCCGCGGCCAGGCGCTGCGTCGCCTCGACCATCAGATTGATCAGCTCCTCGTCGCCGAGCTTCGTCTCGCCCGCGCGAGGCGTGGTGAGCACCTCCTCGATGGCCGCGTCACTCGCCCCCATCTTCGCCGCCGCCGCCGCGAGCAGCGCCGCGCGCGGGGCGATGTCGGCCGCGATCTGGATGGTGCGCGTAGCCGTGCTCTTGCCGGAAGACGAGGACATGGGGCGTCCTATAGCCGCCCTGCCGCCCGGCGCACGGAAGTTCCGCCCAGCTACCGCGCCTCGCGGACTCCGCCGTACGGGCCCAGGTGCGAGCCGACCAGCCAGCCGGCGTCGACCGGCAGATCCACGCCGGTGATGGCGCTCGAGTCGTCGGAGAGGAGAAACGCGACCGCCTTACCGATCTCTTCCGGCTTGACCATCCGCCCCATCGCCGAGCCCTCGGTGAGCGCCTTCTCGTCGCGCTGGCCGCGCTCGATGGCCGCGAGCAGCGGCGGCGTGGCGGTGAAGCCCGGCGAGACCGAGTTCACCCGCACCCCGGAGCGCCCCCAGTCGGCGGCCAGGCACTTGGCCATGTGCACGACCGCGGCCTTGGTCGGCGCGTAGGAGTGCAGCGGCATGGCGCGCGAGGCGACGATCGACCCGGTGATGACGATGCCGCCGTGGCCGCGCTTGGCCATGCGCTTTCCGGCGAGCACGCAGGACACGTAGACGCCACGGAGGTTCACCGAGACGATCTCGTCGAAGTGCGAGAAGGCGAAGTCCTCCGGCGTCTTGGGCGGCTGGATGAGCCCCGCGTTGGCCAGCAGCGCCTCGATCGGCCCGACCCGCGACTCCACCTCGGCGAGCGCGCTCTCCGTCGCCGTCTCGTCGGACACGTCGAAGGCCACCGCCTCCGCGCCGATCGGTTTGGCCGCCACGTGACACCTGTCGAGATCGAGATCCGCAATCACCACCTTCCAGCCGCGCTCCGCGAGCACGCCCGCCGAGGCGAGGCCGATCCCGCTGGCGCCGCCTGTCACCACCACCACCCGCGCTCGCCCGTCGTCTCGCGTGCTCATGAGAAGGAGAACCCCCGGTAATCGTTCTTCACCACGTCGGCGCAGATGCTCGCGTAGTGCGCCATCCCGCCCGCGTAGGGGAGGAAGACGCGCGGCTTGCCGGGCACGTTGGCGCCCAGGTACCAGGAGCTGCTCGCCATCGGCAGCAGCGTGCGGTTGGCCGCGGCGTTCACCTCGTCCACCCACTCGTCGGAGACCTCCTTCGACGTCTCGATGCGCTGGAGCCCCTTGTCGCGCATGTGGGCGATGCAGGCGGTGATCCACTCGGTGTGCTGCTCGATGGCCACCGGCATGTTCGCCAGCACCGCCGGGCTCCCCGGGCCGGTGATGGTGAACATGTTGGGGTAGCCCGCCACCTGCAATCCGAGATAGG
>JAMFST010000786.1 GCA_026225435.1 Labilithrix luteola | reverse complement strand
GCCTGGCGCTGCGCGTCGTTGAAGTAGGCCGGCACCGTGATCACCGCTTCGGTCACCTTCTCGCCGAGGTAGTCCTCGGCTGCCTTCTTCAACTTCGCCAGCACCTTCGCGCTCACCTCCTGCGGACTCGTCTGCTTGCCGCGGAGGGAGAAGGCGCAGTCCCCGTTGCTGGCGCGTTCGAGCTTGTAGGGGACGCGCTTCGCCTCGGCGGCGACCTCCTCGAACTTGCGACCGATGAAGCGCTTGGCGCTGAAGATGGTGTTCTCCGGGTTGGTGACCGCCTGTCGCTTGGCGATCTGGCCGACGAGGACGTCCCCCTTCTCGCCCCACGCCACCACGCTCGGCGTGATCAAGGAACCTTCCTCGTTCACGATGACCTTCGGCTCACTCCCCTCCATGATCGCGACAACGCTGTTGGTCGTGCCCAGATCGATTCCGATGATTCGGCTCATGACGAACCATCAGCATCGATCGTGCCGCCGCGTTCTTTGGTCTCAGCGGGGAGTCGCGAGTCCGAAGTGCTTTCGCGCGTGCGCCAGCAGCTGACCATCGGTGGGATGGTCGGCCGCCTCGACGCCGACGATCTTGCTGGCGACGTCCTTGTGGTGTGCCTTCAGGTACGTGACGAGCTCCGTCTTGGCGCTGGACGGGCCGACCACGAGCACCTCGACGAGGCCGCCGAGGTGCCGGCTGATGTTGTCGAAGAACGGGTGGTCGTCGGCGGCCTGGCGATGCGTCTCGGCGTGCGCGCCGGTCTTGCCCGGATGGTGGAGATGCTCGGCGACATGAAGCTCGGCTCGGTCGAGACCGGGCGCGTCCACGTGAAACAGCTTGGCTTCGTGATGGTCGAGCCAGACGACGACGTGCTTGGTGGTCATCCCCGGCAAACATGCAAACCGGGGCCCGGCCTCACGCCGCTGGCACCCGTGGTGAGGGCGTGGAGGTCTGCGGGGCCGCGCGCATCGCCTGCAGCAGCGTGCAAAGGATGCGTGAGCGGCCTCCGGTACCGCTCGATCCCGGCGAGCATGCCGCCTGGCATGGTCGGTGCTGAGTCCCGTCGCATGAAGACGACGAACGGGAACGAGATCGAGCCGAGCGAGTACCTCACGCGCCACACCCTCCTGGCGCTTCTCTCGGACGAGGAGGTCGCCCGCGTGGCGGAGATCGAGGGCGGGCCTCCGCTCGCCGATGGACAGGAGTACGTGGACCTCGGCCACACGACCCGTGGCGTTCGCCGGAGCCACGCGCACAGCGATGTGCCGCTGAGCCGCTTGCTCCCGCGCCAGGCGGTCACGGCCAAGACCTGGTCGAAGATCTGCCAGCGCCTCGGCGTCGCCGTCAGCGCTCTCTGACGAGCCGCCGACGCGGCCGCGCTACTTGTTTCGCAGCTGCGCGGCGCGCTGCGAGGGGATGCCGTACTCGTTCAGCTTGTACTGGATCTTGCGAATGCTCACGTCGAGCATCTGCGCCGCCTGCGCGCTGCTGCCTCCGCAGGCCTCCAGCGTAGAGACGATGGCGTGACGCTCGATCTCCTCCAGCGTGGAGCCGGGGATGCGCACCACGCCGTTGGTCGTCGGCGACATCTCGTGCGGGAGATCCTCGCCGGTGATCTGGCGCCCGGCGCACAGGACGACGGCGCGTTCGATGGCGTTTTCCAGCTCGCGCACGTTGCCTGGCCAGCGGTAGGTCAGGATCCGCTCCGTCGCCGCGGCGTCGAGTCCGTCGACAAGCTTGCCGTTCTCGCTGGCGAAGCGCGCGAGGAAGTGGCGCGCCAGGGGGAGGACGTCGCTCGGACGTGCGCGCAGTGGCGGGATGTCGATGCGGACGACGTTGAGCCGGTAGTAGAGATCTTCGCGAAAGCGCCCGGCGTTCACCTCGGCCACCAGATCGCGGTTGGTGGCGGCGATCACGCGGACGTCGACCTTCAGGGTCTCGTTCCCGCCGACGCGCTCGAAGGTGCGCTCTTGCAGGAAGCGCAGGAGCTTCACCTGGATGGCGGCGGAGATGTCGCCGATCTCGTCGAGGAAGAGGGTGCCGCCGTCGGCCTGCTTGAAGCGTCCCTCCCGCCTCCCGAGGCTGCTGGTGAACGCCCCCTTCTCGTGGCCGAACAGCTCGCTCTCCAGCAGCGACTCGGCGAGCGCCGCGCAGTGCAGCTTCACGAAGGGGGCGCGGGCGCGGGGCCCGTTCTCGTGCAGCGCCTGGGCGATGAGCTCCTTGCCGGTCCCGCTCTCGCCGGAGACGAGCACCGTGGCGCGACTCTGCGCCACCTGCTCGACGACCTTGAAGACCTCCTGCATCACCGGGCTGGTGCCGATGAGGTTGTCGAAGCGCAGACGACCGGTGATCCGCGTCCGCAGATCGGCAGCCTCGCGGCGCAGCGATCGGTTCTCGAGCGCGCGATCGAGGACGAGGGTGATCTCGTCCATGTCGAGCGGCTTGGTGAGGTAGTCCGCCGCCCCTTGCTGCATGGCGCGGACAGCCGACTGCACGTCGCCGGAGCCGGTCATGAGGATCACCACGAGGTCGGGATGGAGGTTCCGCGCCTCGGTGAGGAGCGCGAGACCGTCGAGGTCCGGCATGCGCAGGTCGGTGAGGAGCACGTCGACGTCGGCAGTCTCGAGCTGCGCGAGCGCGTCGCGTCCGCCTCCCGCGGTGGAGACCTCGAACCCTCGCTGGGCGAGCAGACCACTCAGCAGCGTGCGCGAGCTCTGCTCGTCGTCGACCACCAGCACGCGCGGCCTCGTCGCCGCGAACGCCGACACGACCGGCTCACGGGGGACGCGCTCATTGACCCGTGCCGCCGAAGAGAGGGCGCGTCGGTCACTGGAGGAGGCGTTCATGGCGGTGGTCTCGAGCGGCGCTCCGGGACCGATCTGGCCTTGGTCGCACCTGCAAGATTCACCCCCGACGAGCAAAGCGCAACGCGTAAGCCGCCCAGCCGTGGGCGATTCAGCCCCGCTTCAGGCGAAAGGGCGCAAAGTGCTGGCTTGGTTTCGCCGGAGCGCGCTTGCTGCAAGCTCGGCTCGAGCGCCTGGAGGCTCGCAAGCCAGCGCCCGCACCGGGCAGCGGGTCGCGGTCCCGATCGTGCTGAGGAGGTGGCCATGTTGATGACCTGGTGGTGGATCTGGTTGGCGTTCATGTTCATGTTCCTGGTGACCCCCATGAGCTACGGGTGGGGCTACCGAGGCTGGGGTCCGCCGGTCCCCACCTACCTTCAGCGCCAGCGCATGGCACGCGGCGCTCCCTTCGGTGGCCGCTCGCCCCACACGCACACCACCTGGGGATACGGCGGCGACTTGATCTGGATGTTCGTGCTCATCCTCTCGTTCTGGGCCGTCATGGGGTTCTGGTGGCGGTGACGGGAAGCGGCAGCACCAGAGTCCGGTTCATGCCGAG
>JAMFST010000083.1 GCA_026225435.1 Labilithrix luteola | reverse complement strand
TTCATGACGGTGCTGTCGGTCACGCCCGGCCCCGGGACGTAGCTGACGACGCTGGCGGCCCACCCGAGGAAGACGCTGCTGTCGTAGGCGAACGCGGTCGTGCCGCGGGCGGGAGGCGCGGGCTCGTAGGTGGGTTCGACGTCGTAGACGGCGTCGAAGAGCAGCGGCGCGCAGGTGGTTGCGGTGCGCTCCGCCAGAATTCGCGTCGGGCCGGCGAGGTCCGCGAGCGTGAGTGACGAGCCAGGCGCGAACGTCGCCGACGACGTCGGCGCGCTCGGGGAGAGGGAAGCGATCTGCGTCGATGTCGAGCCCGGCGCAGCGAACGACAGCACCTCGCCGTCGGCGATGACGGCGAGGACAGGCGCCAGCGGCATGGAGCAGGGATCCGGTGCCGCCGCTTCGAGCGCATCGCCGGCATCGCCCGCATCGGCGTCGGCATCGTCGACCTGCGCGTCGGGAACGTCCATCGCGTCGAGCGGCGGGGCGGTGGCATCGACGGGCGCGCTGGCGTCTGCCATGTCCTCCGGCTCCGGCACCTCGGCGACGAGCCCTCCGCAGCCCGTCGCCAGCGCCAGCACCACCCCGGCCGAGACACGCCGCAGCTTCATTTCAGGAAGGTGCGGACCTGGTTCGCCGTGCTCGTGAGGTTGCTCACCGACAGCACGAGCCCCTCGGAGGCCGCCTGGAGGTCGAACGTCCCCGGGATGACCATGTTGAACGACGGCGTCGTGTCGGTGATCGAGGAGAACACCTTGACCGAGGTGCTCTGACGAACGGCGAGCGAGAGGGTCGTCCCGAGCCCGCTGATGTCCAGATCGGTCACCGCGCCGGACACGCCGGTGGTCACCGTGGTCCACGTCACCGACGCCAGGCTAGCGATGCTCGCCTTCTGCACGGTGAGGATACCGGCCGACGAGACGCACGCCTTGTACAGGTAGCTGCCCGCGTAAGCGACGGCGACCTTGGTGGCGCCGGTGCACGTCCCGATCGACGGAAAGCCCGCCGCCGAGGTGACCGTGGCCGGCGTCGTGGTCGCGCGGACCTGCGCGTTGCCGCCGACGATGTACGCGCCGACGAGCGTGCCGCCGGCGTCGATGAGCTCCGGAAGTGTGGCGGCCGCCGCTGCGGTCTCGATCGTCGCCTCGTTGACCCAGAGGTCGTTCAGGTTGCCGAAGCTGGAGGCGGGCGTGGTCGACAGGGTGAGCCCGACCGAGGCCTGCGCCGCCAGCGCGTAGAGCACGTGACTCTCGAAGGCGACGCTATGGGCGCGCGCCGTGGTGGTCGCCGGCGTGAGCGCGTACACACCCTTGCCGCCGTCCTTGATGACGGAGATGAGCCCGCCGTACGACGGGTAGTTCGTCGTGTAGTACGAGTCGCCGCTGTCGAAGCGGAGCTCGGAGAACGAGTACGTCTGCGGCGTGTAGCGCCCCTGGTAAGGCGTCCACGTGCTCGCGGCTCCGCTGCCCGTCAGCGCGTAGATCTCGACGGCGTTGCTGCCGTAGTAAGCCCCTTCGCCGGCCCACAGAACACCTTCACTGGCCAGCGTCGCCTCGTAGGTCGCGTCGGTGAACATGAAGCCGAGGTGCGCGGAGCCGTCCGCGTCGCTGACGGCGAGGGCGAAGCTGTAGGCGGTCGACACGGAGGGGAGCGCGGTGAGCTCGCTCCACGTCGTGCCGACGTCGGGGTGCACGGCTTCGGACGGGTGCCGGAGAGCCTCGAAGCCCTCGCGCCCGAGCGTGCCGTACTCGAGGCCGGCCCCTTC
>JAMFST010000785.1 GCA_026225435.1 Labilithrix luteola | reverse complement strand
TCCAGCCCAACGGCGTGCAGCTCAGCTTCAGCACTGACGGGGCGGGACACATGTTCGCCAGCAATCTGTTCGCCGAGCTGGCCACCCTCCAGCCGGACGGCACCTGGACCCAGTCCGACACCGAGGTGTGCGGCAACGCGCAGTCGCGCGGCTCGAACATCCTGGTGATCGGCGCGACCCTGTACGGCGCGGTCGCGGGCGAGCTGTGCGTCAGCACCGTCACCGCTCCCAGCGCCGCCCATCCGTACACCGCGCTCGGTAGCGCGACGGCTCTCTCCGGCACCACCCAGGTCTTCGTGGCCGGGTACAGTCCGAGCGGCGACGTCACGGCGAGCACGACGGGCTTCGTCGGGTACTACGACACGGCCTGGCACACGGTCGCGACCAACGGCACGGTGACCCCGCTGTACTCCGTGGTCGCGGTCGGAACGTCGGCCGTCGCCTTCGGCGAAGACGCGGTCTACGGCTCGACGGCGCACGGAGCGCTCACGCTCCTCGGCACCGCGGGCTCCAGCGACGGCTCCTTCGGCAAGGCATGGGGTGCCAGCGTCGCCGACACCTGGATCATCAGCGGCGGCAGCGACGGCACGCCCGGCGTCACCCACGTCACCATCGACGCGGGCGGCGCCAGCTTCGAGCGGGAGGCGCTTCCCACTGCGGCCGGCACGCTCACGGCCATCTGGGGCACCGGCACGGGCGAGCTGTACATCGTCGGCGCCAACGGCACCATCCTCCACAAGAAGTGAGCGCCATGGTCCACACGATGATGCGCGCTCGCCTCTCCCTGCTTCTCCTTCCGTCCACCTTCATCCTCCTCGCGGCCTGCGGTTCCGATGACGACGATGCTCTCGCCGTCGACGCAGGCGACGACGCCAGCGTCGACGCCTCTCTCGCCGCGGACGCGGCGGCGCCCGTCGAAGACGCGACGCCCGACGCGATGATCGACGGCGGTGGCGCACCTGCCGATGCCGGCGCCGATAGTGGAGCGCCCGACGGTGGCGACGCCGCCGGTCCTGCATGGAAGCTCGAGACGCTCCCCGCGGTCACCGACCTCTACGCCGTCGGCGGCACCGGACCGAACGATGTCTACGTGGGCGGCGGCAACGGGATCTTCCGCTCGACGGGCGACGGCGTCTGGGCGCAGGAGCTCGCCATCGACGGCGTGGTGATCCTCGGACTCAGCGACGACGGCCAGGGGAACATGTACGCCATCAGCTTGCTCGACGGACTCTTCGCGCGCAGCGCGGCGGGCACGTGGACCCAGGAGCAGCAGACGTCGCTCTGCGGAAGCGGGGCGGGGGGCATGGCCAGCCAGCTCCTCGTGCGCGGCGCGACCTTCTACCAGTCTCACGGGCGATTTCTCTGCGTCGGGAACGCTGCGGACCCCACGACCACCGACGAGGACACGTCGTTCGTCAGCGTGAACGCGTTCGCCGGGACCACGCAGGTGTTCGCGGTCGGGGTCGATGCGGCGATCTCCGCGGGCGTCGCGGCGTACTTCGACGGCGCCGCCTGGCAGCCGCTCTCCGCCTCGTTCGTCCAGCCGGTGTACGTCGGCGCGGTGGCGGCGGGGACCTCGGTGCTGGTGGTCAGCCAGGGGGCGATCTTCCACTCGTTCGGGCACGGCGCGCTCTCGCAGATCGCCAGCCTCGACACCGACGCGGGCACCTTCGGAGCCACCTGGGGCTCGAACGTGGACGAAGCGTGGATCCTCGGAGGGGGCGCGAATAGCGTCACCCACTTCGTCGAGCCCACCAGCGGCTCGACCGGCGCCCACCTGAGCGCCGAGGTC
>JAMFST010000082.1 GCA_026225435.1 Labilithrix luteola | reverse complement strand
GCTGCAGATCATGGCGCCGCCGCTGGCCGAGACGCGCCTCTTCGCCTTCGCATCGGCGTGCGAGAAGAGCTTTCCGCCGGTCGCACCGCCCCAGCTCGCATGATCGACGCTCGCGCGAGCGACGCGATCGTCGCCCGTCCGCTCACCCTCGCGGAGTATCCGGCCTGGTGCGCTCTCTTCGAGCGCGCCTTCGTCAGCTGCTACTGCCGCTACTGGCACTTCACGGGCACCAAGAACGACTGGCTCGCCCGCGGCGCGATGTCGCCCGAGGACAGCGCCCGCGAGGCCGAGAAAGCGCTGCGCAGCGACGACGGCACGGCACGCGGGCTGGTCGCGCTCGACGGCGATACGGTCATCGGCTGGATGAAGCTCGCCCGCCGCGATCTCGTGCCGAAGCTGCGGCAGCTGCCGGTCTACCGCGGACGCGACCTCGGCCCCGAGACCGACACGCTCTCGGTCGGCTGCGTCTTGATCGACCCGGCTCGCCGCGGCCAGGGCGTCGCCTCGCGTCTCCTCGCGGCCGCCGCCGACGTCGCGCGCAGCTCCGGCGCTGCCTATCTCGAGGCGTATCCTCGGCACATCCGCGACGACCAGCCTCGCCTGCACGACGAGGAAGCGTGGATGGGCCCGGAGCGCATCTTCGCGCGCCTCGGCTTCGTCGCCGAGCCGATGGCGACCGGCAACGAGATGGAAGCGTATCCGGTCTACCGCCTGCGCCTGCGCTGAGCGGTCACGCCGAGCGCAACAGGCCGGCCGACAGCCCGAGGAACAGCGCGAAGCGCACCTCGTGCTGGGTCATGCCCACGGTGAGCGACTCCGCCACCAGCTCGCGCATCGAGCGCGGCTCCTCTTCGGCGATGCTGCGCAGGAGCGTCGACTCGCGGTGCGGCAGGTGGAGCGCCTCGAGCCGCACCGCCAGGGCCGGCGTCGCCTTCAGGCGGGTGTCCTCGATGGGGGAGAGGATGCTGGTGATCTCGCTGGCGCTGAACGCCTCGCGCACGCCGCGCACGACCAGCTCGAGCGGGTCGATCCCCAGCGGAAACGTCTCCTCGTGCGAGCGGGCGCCGCGGACGAAGCCCATCTCGCCGCGCGACCAGGTGAAGATCTCGAGGAAGCGCACCTGCATCTGCTGGTGCACCGCGCGAAAGAGCTCGATGGGGCGCAGCACGCCGAGCCCCACGAGCGCGTCGCCGAGGCGGCCGCCGTAACGCGGCAACATCGCCAGCGCCATGTCGACCTCCATGCGCAGCACCGAGCCGGCGTCGACCAGGTTCTCCCCCAGCAGCTCGCGCTTGTCGGTCGAGGCGATGAACTCCGGCGTCCCCTCGACGAAGTACACCTTCTTCTTCCGCTCGCCGTCGCGCAGGACGAGCACCCCGGTGTCCTTGCGCATGACCAGGTCGAAGATGCGCGAGGGGAAGTCACCGTGGGCGATGGGCGCGCGCTCGATCGTCTCCGGCGGGAAGAGCGGCTCCCAGTTGAGCGCCGGGCTCTTCACGAAGCGCGCGAGCTCGGGATAGGCGGCGGGCGCACGGAACTCCCCGCTCTCCCGGGCGATGCGCGCGGTCCGCCCGATGCCGCCGGTGGCGAAGAGCTCGACGATCTTCGGGTAGCTCATCGACTCGCTCACGTGCCGGCTGTCGCCGTCGTGCGCTGCGCCGTCCTGGTCCTCGACCCGCCAGATCGCCGGCGCCATCTCCTTCGACGGATCGATGGTGCCGACGGCCGGTGGCATGGACGTCTCGCGCTCGGAGGCGGACACGTTGGCCGTCGAGATGTCCTCCTCGGGAAGCGCGTTGAGCTCGGGGGCGAAGACGCCGAGCCGTTCGCCGAAGCTGGCGATGAGCACCGGGCTGACGTGAAGGCGGCGCCGGCGGATGACCTCCTCGATGGCCTCGGCGAACTGGCTGGCGTTGGCGTAGCGGTTGGCCGGATCGCGAGCGAGCGCGCGCAGGAGGATGCCGCGCACGTCGTCGGGCACGCGGGTGTCCTGATCGAGCGGCTTGAGGTTCGCGTCGCGGATGCGAATGAGCACGTCGAGCTCGCCGCCGCCGCTGAAGAGCGGCTTCAACATGATCATCTCGGCGAGCACGATGCCGAGGGTGAAGATGTCGCTGCGCCCGTCGAGCTCCCGCCCGACGACCTGCTCGGGCGACATGTACCCGAGCTTTCCTTTCAGCTGCCCCGCCTCGGTGCGCCGCTCGACCTCCTCGGCGCGCACGATGCCGAAGTCGGTCAGCTTCACCGCGCCGGAGCGGTCGATGAGCACGTTGCCGGGCGAGACGTCGCGGTGCACCAGGTGCAGCGGCTTGCCCTCCTCGTCCTTGGCCGCGTGCGCGTGCTCGAGGGCGCGGGCCACGGCCAGCACCACCTGCATGCTCACGTCGAGGGGGATGGGCTCGTCCTGGGCCGCGGCCGCGCGAATGAGGCGCGCGCCGGTGGTGCCGTCGACGTACTCCATCGCCATGTACATCTCGTCCTCCTCCTCGCCGAAGTCGAAGACCTGGACGATGTTGGGATGACCGAGACGAGCGGCGACCCGCGCCTCGTCGATGAACATGGCGACGAAGTCCGAATCGCGGGACAGCTGCGGGAGGATGCGCTTGACGGCGACGATCTTCTGGAACCCGTAGGGCCCGGCGCGGCGCGCGAGGTACACCTCGGCCATTCCGCCCGTGGCGATGCGCTGGAGCAGCTCGTAAGGGCCAAGCTTCAGCGGGGCCGGTTCCATCGAAGCGGACATCGCACCCCGGAGGCTATCGCAAGTGGGACCTTCCGGAGAGAAAGGAGCGAGCGCCCGTTTTGCGCTACGGTCCCGCGCCTTGCCCAAGCCGCCCCCCGTGCCCGGAGTCCTCGTGGTGGACAAGCCGCGAGGTCCGACCAGTCATGACGCGGTCGGACGCGTACGGAAGCTCTTCTCCACCCGCGAGGTCGGGCACGCGGGGACGCTCGACCCGATGGCCACCGGCGTGCTGGTCATCGCCATCGGCGAGGCGACCAAGCTGGTCCCCTTCCTGACCGCCGACGACAAGACGTACGAGGCGCGTCTGGTTCTCGGACGGGCGACCGACACGCTCGACGAGGAAGGGACCGTGACCGCCGAGGCCGACGTGCCGACGGCGCTGCGCGAGGCGCTGGCGAAGCTGGCCGACCCGGGCGAGCTGCCGTCGATCCTCGAGGCGGCGCTGGTCCGCGAGCGCGCGCGCACCGAACAGGTTCCGCCGGCGTTCTCCGCCATCAGCGTGAACGGCGAGCGCGCCCACGAGCGGGCCCGCCGCGGCGAGATCGTCGAGCTGCCGCCGCGCCCGGTCCAGGTGCGCTCGTTCACGATCGTCGCCGGTGGGCTCGAGCCGGAGCCCTGGCTCGACGTCCGCCTCGAGGTGGCCAAGGGCTACTACGTGCGCTCGGCGGCGCGCGATCTCGCCGAGACGCTGGGGACCCACGCGCACCTGTCGCGCCTGCGCCGGCTCCGCTCCGGCAGCTTCTCCGCGGGAGACGCGGCGCCGGATGTCTTCGCTGCCGACGCGCTGAGCGCGCCACGTCCGCAGCTGATCCCGCTGGCCGACGCCGCCGCGCGCTGTCTCCCCACGGCGCGGGTCGGTGCCGACGGCGAGCGCCGCATCGGCTTCGGTCAGGCGATCCCGTCGGCGG
>JAMFST010000784.1 GCA_026225435.1 Labilithrix luteola | reverse complement strand
GTGCTGGAACGACTTGGTCACTCCCTCGGCGATCACCAGTGCGTTGGCCACGGCGGTCTTCTACTCCGCCCGCCGGCCGGACGTCGACAGAGTCATTCGTAGCGCAGACCGTCCACCGGGCGCAGGCGCGAGGCGGCTCGCGCCGGGTAGATCGTCGAGATCGCCGAGATGCCCAGGGTGATGGCCGCGACGATGACGAAGTCCCAGGCGTTGACGCTGATGGGCAGCTTGTCGATGTAATAGACGTCCGGATCGAGCTTCAGCCCGAACCAGGAGAGCCCGGCGCACAGCGCGAGCGCGGTGGCGGTGCCGAAGATGGCGCCGATGCCGCCGATGACCAGCCCCTCGGTGGTGAAGGTGCGGCGGATGGCCGCGTCGCTGGCGCCGATGGCCTTGAGGATGGCGATCTCCTTCCCCTTCTCGGTGACCATCAAGAGCAGCGTGCAGATGATGCAGAAGCTGGCCACCATGATGGCGATCGAGAGGATCACGAAGCTGGCGATGCGCTCGGTCTGCAGCGCCACGAAGAGGCTCTTGTTCATCGTCCGCCAGTCGCGCACGCGCAGCTCGGGGCGCTCGACGGCGGCGAGGACCGGCGCGATGTAGCGATCGCTGTGGTCGGCGTTCTCCACCTTCACGTCGATGGCGTTGATCTTCCCCGGCAGCCCGAAGAAGTCCTGGGCGACGTCGAGCATCGTGTACACCTGCGTCGCGTCGTACTCGTACATCGCGCTGTAGAAGATGGCCGCCACGCGGAACTTCTTGGTGCGTGGCATGACGCCCATGGGGCCGAGATCGCCCAGCGGGGAGACCAAGGTGACGTCATCGCCGACGTAGATGTGGAGCGTCTTGGCGAGCTCGCGCCCGACGATGATGCCGGGGTAGGAGGGCTCGGTCCGCACGACCGCACGCACCGCCGGATCGATCTGCTCCGGGTCGTTGGGGTTGGTGAGCGACGTGGGCGACGGCAGGTCGACGCCGCGGGTGTACTCCTCGCCGCCCGGCCCGATGCCGATGACCTCGTCGGGGGCGATGTGCTGCATCTTGTCCGGGTCGGACAGGTACTCGAACTTGCCGACCTCGATGTTCTTCCCGAGGTCGATCACCTGGTTGATCGTCTCCGGCTCGACGCCGCGGACCATCACGCCGGCGAGGTTGGAGGCGCTCCAGATCATCACCTCGCTGTGCACGACCGGCGTGGCGGCGACGACGCCGTCGAGGTGGCGCACCCGCCCGAGCGCGCCGTCGTAGTCGTCCCAGGGGGCCTGGCTCTCCTGATCGACCACCACGTGGGCGTTGTTGCCGAGGATCTTCCGCTCGAGGTCCTGGCGGAAGCCGCCCATCACGCTGGTGACGCTGGACAGGGCGCAGGAGCTGACGCCGACGCCGCAGATCGACAGGATGCTGATGGCGGTGAGGAAGCCGCTCTTCTGCGAGCGCACGTGGCGGGCGGCGACGTAGCTGGCGAAGGTGCCCTTCTCGAGCCGATCGAGGATCAGCGGAAGGAGGACGGAGAGCAGCGCCAGGGTGAAGAAGACCGCGCTCACCACCGCTACCGCCTGGGAGATCGTCTCCCAGTAGGTGTAGCGGGCGTGGGCGTGCGTCTGGCGGCTGGTGGCGAACCACACCGAGGCGGAGAAGAGAAAGCCGGCGGTGCCCGCGAGGATGAAGCGGGGGACGATGAAGCCGGTGGTGGGCTGGTAGGTGGTGCCCGAGGAGCGCGCGTAGGCGCCGGCGTAGGCGACCAGCGCGATGGGGAGGGTCACGCACAGGCCGATGCCGCCGCCGAGCGCGCCGAGGAACACCGCCGCCAGCACGAGGAGGCGCACGATGAAGAGGTCGACGTAGCGCCCTTCGGTGGCGCGCCAGCTGCGCTTGAGCGCGGCGACCGGGCCGAGGCCGCCGTCGACCACGTAGAAGGCGGCGAGCGGCGAGGCGAGGGCGAAGACGATGCCCGGGATGATGAAGACGCAGGTGCCGACGAGGACGCCGAGGATGTACAGGACGTGCGTCGCCAGCAGCGGGAGGGTCCGGCGGGCGCCGCTGAAGAGCGTGAGGAGGCGCGGCCGCTCACCGCGCGCGGCCTGCACGCTCATGCGGATCAAGCCGACCTGGAAGAAGGTGGCGAGGAGCACCAGGCCGAGGCCCGCGGCGCCGAAGCCGGCGTAGTAGCCGATCCCGTGCGCCGGGTGCATCCCGCTGTCGAGATCGGCGGCCGTGATCGAGCCGAGCGAGGCCGGCTTGGCGCCGAAGACGATGGCGCCCGGGCCGTACACCAGCCGCGACACCAGCGCCGTGCCGAGCGGCCCCATGACGAGCAGCACGATCAGCCAGGCGAGGAGCTGCACGAAGCCGACGGAGGCGAAGCGCTGCATCCCGAGCGCCAGCATCTCGCCGGTCTCCCAGGTCTGCGGCGCGCCCGTGCCGCTGACGAAGTCGGCCACGTTCGTCGCCCGTTGTTCGCGCGGCTTCTGGAAGGCGCGCACGAAGAACGCCGCGCTCAGGACGAGCACGACCGCGACGAGAGCCTGCACTTTCATCAGGTGGGAGCGCCGGCGGCTTTCGCCGAACGAAGCTGGGGAAAGAAGATGACGTCGCGGATCGACTGCTGGCTGGTGAGGAACATGACCAGGCGGTCGACCCCCATGCCGAAGCCGGCGGCCGGCGGCATGCCGTGCTCGAGCGCGCGGACGTAGTCCTCGTCGTAGTCCATCGTCTCGTCGGCGCCGGCGGCCTTCTTGGCCACCTGCTCCTCGAAGCGCGCGGCCTGGTCGACCGGGTCGTTCAGCTCACTGAACGCGTTGCACAGCTCGCGGCCGTGGACGAACAGCTCGAAGCGGTCGACGAGCGACGGATCACTGTCCTTGCGGCGGGCGAGCGGCGAGATCTCCGCCGGGTGGTCGATGACGAAGACCGGCAGCGAGTGCTTTCCGTCCTTCGAGCGGTGGTCCTCCGCGAGGAAGGGCTCGGCCAGGTACTCGTAGAGCGCGAATAGCCGCTCGCCATCGTTGCCGCACTTCTGGAAGCCCTTCCTGAAGTTGCCCCAGTCGATCGCCTTGGCGCGCGGGGAGCTCTTGGACCAGTCCTTCATCTGCCCGCCGAAGTCCTCCGCCGTGAGCAGAGCGGACAGCTCCTTCGCATTCTTCCCCTGCCAGGCGGAAACGGCGCTCTTCGTCGCGGCCCCTTCGACCAGCCGGTCCATGCGCGCGCGGAGGAACGGTTCGGCGAAGGTGAAGGGGCGCTCGGCCAGCCAGCGGG
>JAMFST010000783.1 GCA_026225435.1 Labilithrix luteola | reverse complement strand
CGTCGAGCGCCATCGCCGCGCTCGCGCCGCACAAGACCAAGCTGATGGCCGGTGGCGTCCTCGGCCTGGCCGGTGTGCTGCTCCTCGTGGCGCTGCACAAGCCGGCGGCGCAGGCTCCGCTCGCCGCCGTCGACCCGAACGCCGCGGCGGCCACCAGCGCCGAGGCGACCACCGCACCGGCTCCGGTCGCCGGCGCCACGGGCACGACCGCGACCGATCCCAACGCGCTCGCTGCCAACGGTGCGCCCGGCTCGGCGCTCGCGCCCGCCACGCCGCCTGCCGCGCCGGCCTTCAACCAGCCGAACACGCTGAGCGACGACTACGGCGCCGACACCACCGGCGAGACGCCCGCGCCGGTGAAGAAGCGCGTCGTCGAGCCCTTCGGCAACGGCCCGGTCGCGCACGGCAACGTGCTCCACATCAAGATGGACGGCCCGATCGAGAAGATCGAGGGGGCCGCCACGCCGAACGGCTTCACCGTCGTCATCCCCGGCCGCAAGTCGGTCGACGCCGCCGGCCCGCTGGCGCAGCGCGACGAGCGCCTCGCCTCGATCAAGATGACCAACGAGGCCGACTCCGCCGAGCTCAACGTCGCCTTCCGCGATGGCGTGCCGAACTACCAGGTGCGCGCCCACGGCTCGACCCTGGACATCGCGCTGGCGCCCATCGGCTCCCTCGCCGAGGCGAGGCACTCCACCAAGGAGCGCCAGCACAACGGGCCCACGCACAAGCACGGGACGAAGAAGCACCACCACGAGACCTGAGCGCCTCGATCAGCGGTCCCCTCGGCCCTTCCGCGTTGTTCGCGGGAGGGCCGTTGCGCTCGTGGCGATGAGGTCGAGGCCGTCGCGCTCTCCGGCGGCGAGGCGCATGCTGCCGGCGTAGGCGATCATCGCGGCGTTGTCGGTGCAGCTGGCGAGTGACGGGAGGAAGGCGCGCAGGCCGTGCTTGGCTGCCTGCGCGGTGACCCGCTGGCGGAGCTCGCGGTTGGCGGCGACCCCTCCGCCGATGACCACGTCGCGCACCCCTTCGCGGAGGGCGGCGGCGAACAGCTTCTTGGTGAGCACGCCGGTGACGACCGCCTGGAACGAGGCGCAGAGGTCGCGCAGCTCCTGCGGCGAGCCGGGCTGGCCGTGCTCGGCGACGTGGCGGGCGACCCAGGTCTTCACGCCGGAGAAGCTGAACTCGAGCGACGCCTTGTCCTTCATCGGGACGGGGATGGCGAAGGCGTTCGGATCCCCTTCGCGAGCGAGGCGGTCGACGACCGGACCGCCGGGGTACCCGAGGCCGAGCAGCTTGGCGACCTTGTCGAAGGCCTCGCCCGCCGCGTCGTCACGCGTGGCCCCCAGCTCGACGATCGATTCGGCGCGCGGCGCGTCGACCCGGTAGATCGCGGTGTGCCCGCCCGAAGCGAGGAGCGCCACGTACGGGAACGACGGCAGCGCGATCGGCGCCCCGGCGGCCAGCGTTGGATCGCGCTCGGCGTCGCGCTCGAGGAACACGGCGAGCAGGTGGCCGACCAGGTGATCGACGCCGACGAAGGGGCGATCGCTCGACCAGGCGAGCGCCTTGGCCATCTGCACGCCGACGAGGAGCGCGCCGACGAGGCCGGGGCGGTTGGTGACGGCGATCCCGTCCAGCTGCGCCAGCGTGAGCCCGGCGCGCTCGAGCGTCTCCTTCACCACCGGCGCCACGTTCCGCAGGTGATCGCGCGAGGCGAGCTCGGGGACGACGCCGCCGTACTCCGCGTGCAGCGCCACCTGGCTGTGCACCACCTCGCTGACGACGCGCGCGCGCCCGTCCGGCGAGAGGTCGACGACGGCGGCGGCCGTCTCGTCACACGAGGACTCGAGACCTAGTACGTGCACGGGCCGGGCTTGCGGGTCAGAGGGAAGAGGGCGAACACCGGCGTACCGGCGCCCGGAGGAGCAGCCGCGTCCCCGAGCTCGGGGGCGCCTCGTACCACGCGCACCTCGATGTCGTCCGACTGGAGCAACGAGACGAAGAGCAGCGGATCGGGCTCCGTCCCCGCGGCGGCATCGGGCGGGGTGGTGTGGGCGGCGTAGATGAGGTTCTTGATGCGCCCTTCGCCGAACGTGTAGAGCGAGAGCGGATCGTTGAGCAGCTGCGGCAGCGGGCGCATCGCCGAGTGGGTGAACGAGCCGTCGCTGGTCGAGAGCGTGCCCGGGCTCGCCTGGATCAGATCGGCGTCGAAGGTGAGGCACATGGTGGTGTCGGCCGCGATCCCGGTGCGCGAGAAGTCG
>JAMFST010000782.1 GCA_026225435.1 Labilithrix luteola | reverse complement strand
TGTCAACGTTCGACACGGCCCACAGAGATCACGTCCACGGCGCGCTCGCAGCCAAAAAAGCGGACTGGCACCGGCTGATTATTTCAGCACGGCACCTTTCCGCTCTCACCGCGTTGAACGATGAGACGACTGTACGCTGAGTACCGGAGTCGTGGAGGCGGGGTCGTATCGCGACGCCGCAGCCGTTCAGAGCCGGCCGGTGATGCCGAAGCGGGCGCCGACGGTGTACGGGCTGTCCAGCGGTCCGGCGAACGGAAGGATGACTCCGGCGTACGGCATGATCGGGCCGAAGTGCAGGCGGATCTCCGGCTCGGCCACGCCGACCGTCTCGACGCCCGCCTCGTTGTGGATCGGGATGTTCGTCCAGGCGCGGACGCCGACGCTGATGTGATCGTGGACGCGAACGCCGAACCGGCCGCCAGCGACGAGCTCCCCGATGTACTGCTTGTCGAGGTTGTCCTTCGTGCCGATGAGCGACTCGTACTTCACGTACGGCTCAATCTCGATGCGGTCCTTGTGATACTCGAGCTTCAGCTTGGGGATGATCCCGAGGTGGTCGGTCTCGTAGAGCGCGTTGTCTTCCCACCCGCGCGCCGCCGCCGCGAAGCTGTTGATCGAGTGCCGATCGTAGGTCTCCTGGCTGAAGTTGTTGTTGTTGATGTCCTTGGCCGCCGGGAGCTCGGAGCCCTGCGCGGTCGGGATCGCGACGCCGAGCTCCGCGAAGAGCGCCAGCTGCTCGGACAGGTCGAAGCGCCACTCGCCGCCCGCCTCGAGGTTGCCGACGGCGAACACGTCGCGCGAGTCGGCCTGCGGAGCGAACAGCGTGCCGTGGGTCAGCGGCAGGCGCAGCCCGAACGCGAGGTGGTGCGTGGCTTCCCAGCCGGCGCTGAGGATGAACGACTCGACGGTCGTCTGCGCCTTGGCGGTCGCGTAGGTGAAGTCGTTCGGCGCGCCGGCGTTCTGCGTGATCGTCTCGCTCTTGCCGAAGCCGAGGACCATGTCGAAGCCGAGAGTGAACTCCGCCTCGATCTCCTTCTCCCCCTCGCTGCGAGGGACGGTCTCGCCCCCCTCGTGCGCCTCGGTCGCCGCCGGCGTCGTGGTCGTCGCCGGGGTGGTCACCGTGGTGGTGGTGGTCGTCGTCGCGGTGACGGTGCCGCCGGCTCCCGCCTGCACCTCACCCGTCGAGCCGGCCGTGGTGGTGCCGCCGGCAGCCGCGGCCTGGGCGTGAGCCGTGGTCGGGGCGAGCAGCGCACACGAAAAGGCGGCGCCGAGCCCGGCGAGACCAAGAATCGACGACCAGCCCATGTCCCGACGCTCCCGAATCCTCATCACGATCTCCGCTCCGCCGTTTCGATTAGCGTTTCAACAGCTGGGCGAACGGGTTGTTGGTGAACCCCTTCGCTGCCGGCTGAGCGGTTGACCTTTCACCCGAGCGGGGCTTCATGGCAAGCCGGTCGTTCACCGAATTGCCATTCTGCCGGCCGCCCGGACCGTGTCCGGAGAAATTTCCAGCAGATTTGCCCTGATCCGGCCGGGCCTGGCGCTCCCCCGAGCCGGCCTCTTTCTTCGCCGTCAGGGCGATACGCTTGCGGACGAGGTCGACCTCGAGCACCCGGACCTGGATCTTCTCGCCGACCTTGGCGACCTCGTGGGGGTCCTTCACGAAGCGATCGGCCAGCTGCGAGACGTGGATCAGCCCGTCCTGGTGGACGCCGACGTCGACGAAAGCGCCGAAGGCGGTGACGTTGGTGACGACCCCTTCGAGGACCATCCCGACCTGCAGATCCTCCATCTTGCGGACGTCGTCGCGGAAGGCGGGCGCCTCGAAAGCGTCGCGCGGATCGCGCCCCGGCTTGAGCAGCTCCTTCTGGATGTCCTCGAGGGTCGGCATGCCGACCTCCGGCGAGACGTAGCGCGACCACTGCACGCGCCCGAGCAGCTCCCTGTCGCCGAGCATCTTCGCCACCTCGACGCCGAGGTCCTTGGCGATGGCGTCGACCAGCGAGTAGCGCTCCGGGTGGACCGACGAGCCGTCGAGCGGATGCTCCCCGCCGCGCACGCGGACGAAGCCAGCGCACTGCTCGTAGGTCTTCTGCCCGAGACCGGGGACGTCCTTGAGCGCCGCGCGGCTGGCGAAGGCCCCCTTCTCCTCGCGGTGCTTGATGATCTTCTTGGCCAGGCTGGGCCCGACGCCGGCGACGTGGGCCAGGAGCGGCGCGCTGGCGGTGTTGAGCTCGACGCCGACCAGGTTCACGCAGCTCTCGATGACCTCCTCCAGCTTGCGCTTGAGGAGCGGCTGGAAGACGTCGTGCTGGTACTGCCCGACGCCGATCGCCTTGGGGTCGATCTTCACCAGCTCGGCCAGCGGATCCTGCAGGCGCCGGGCGATGGAGATGGCGCCGCGGACGGTGAGATCGAGCTCGGGGAACTCCTCGCGAGCCACGTCACTTGCAGAATACACGGACGCGCCCGACTCGCTGACGAGCACGATCATCACGTCCGTCTTGCCCATGTCCTTGAGCAGATCGCGGCAGAAATCGGCGGTCTCGCGGCCGTGGGTGCCGTTGCCGACGGCGATGGCGAACGGGTTGTACTTGGTGAGCAGGCCGCTGACGATCCGCTTGGCCTCGGCGAGGGCGCGGTCGCCGGCGACGAGGTTGACGAGGTCGTGCGTCAGCAGCTTGCCGGTGTCGTCGAGGGCGACGCACTTGCAGCCGGTGCGCTGGCCCGGGTCGATGCCGAGCACCGCGCGGCGACCGAGCGGCGCGGCGAGCATCAGCTTGCGCAGATTCTCGGCGAAGACGTTGACCGCTTCCTTGTCGGCGGCGAGCTTCATGTCGACCCGCACGTCGCTCTCGAGGCTGGGCAGCAGAAGGCGCGAGGTGGCCTCGGCGGCGGCGGTGCGTAGCTCGCCAGCGAAGGGGGACGACGGCTTCACTCCGGCGAGCTTCTCCACCGCCAGGACCGCGTTGGCCTTCTCGACGCCGACGTCGGCGCGGAGGATCCCTTCGGCCTCGCCGCGGCGGATCGCGAGGTACCGATGAGACGGTATCCCCGCGGCCTTCTCCTCGTAGCCGTAGTAGGTCTCGAACTTGGTCGGCACCTTGGTCTTCTCGGGGACCGCCTCGACCTTGACCACGCCCTCCTTGGCGAAGAGCTCGCGTACGGCGGCGCGCACCTCGACCTTCTCGGCCAGGGTCTCGGCCACGATGTCACGCGCGCCGGCGAACGCCGCCTTGATGTCGGCGACCTCCTTGGCCACGTCGACGAAGGCCTTCGCCTCGCTCTCCAGATCACCGACGGCCGGCTGCTCGAGGATGCGCAACGCCAGCGGCTCGAGGCCACGCTCGCGGGCGATCATCGCGCGGGTGCGGCGTTTCGGCTTGTACGGGAGGTACAGGTCCTCGAGCTCGCTCTTCACCCACGAGGCCTCGATCTTCGCCTTGAGCTCCGGGGTCAGCTTCCCCTGCTTGTCGATCTCCGCGAGGATGGCGACGCGGCGATCC
Source organism: Labilithrix luteola (assembly GCA_026225435.1). Taxonomy (GTDB): domain Bacteria; phylum Myxococcota_A; class Polyangia; order Polyangiales; family Polyangiaceae; genus JAMFST01. The sequence goes on along the minus strand of JAMFST010000782.1, from coordinate 3,077 downwards.
TGCACCTCGGTGTAATAGAGGTGCTTCTCCTCGATGGATCGGATCTGCACCTCGTCGAGGCCGCCGGTCTGCTCCTTGCGGTAGCGGGCGATGAAGGGGACCGTGGCCGCCTCGGCGAGCAGCTTCTGCACCGAGCGAACGCCGGAGACGGGAATGGAGAGCTCGGTCGCGATGCGGGCTGCGGGATCGAACGGGGTCGTCGTCGTCGTCATGGGCGCTCCGTCTTATAGAAGCGCGCGGGCCATGGAAAGTCTCAACGCGCGCCGGCGAGAAAAGATGGCGCATATGTGAGGGTGCGTGAGCGCTGGCACGGCTAGCGCGTCGTCGTGGTGCACGTCGCGCGACACTGAGCCAGCGCCTGGCTACACGAAGCGCACGTCCCAGGCGCGAGCTGGGCGCAGCTGTGACGACAGGGGGCGGCCTCGTCGTCGCAGTGGGTCTGGCACGAACGGATGCGCATGAGGCGATCGGTCGCCGGCTCGCGGGTGGGGCGCTCGACGCCGAGGATCGCCTCCGATTTCTCCCGCTGCGGGAGCAGCGCGGCGACGCGCTCGTTCAGCGAGTCGCGCAAGGCGCTGTCGACGTGCAGCCCCTCACGAACGGCCTCGAGCTCCTGCGCGAAGGCGACGTGCTGCTGCACCAGCTCGAAGGGCCAGGGGACCGACGTCGTCTCCATCGCGTGGACCTCCTCCTCGAGCGCATCCAGGTGCGCCTGGTACTGCCGCCGGCGCCCCTCGGCCTCCCGCACGCCGTCGTCCGCCTTCTTTCGTGCCAGGATCTCGGTCCTTCGATCTTGCTCGGCCTGCTCGTCCTTCTGGAAGCGCACCTCGCGCGCGAAGGTGGCGAGCTGATCGGGATCGGTCACCGCACCGGCCGCGCAGTGCGCCTGGTGCTCGAAGTCGAGGTACGAGGTGCGGTGCTCGTTCGCGTCGCACATGAGCTGGCACGCGGGCGCGAGGTACCAGCCGTCCTCCACGCGCGTCACGTCCGTCACGTACTCCTGCTTCGGCACGGGGCAGGCGAGCAGGCAGCCCCACTCGGGCGTCCTGTCCGGATCATGAAGACCGACGACCGCCGGTTGTGCGTCGAGCGGGCAGCGGGTCGGGCGCGCGGTCGTCGTGAACCTGCTGCGCCCGACGAGCAACCCCTCGCTGCGCGCATCGAGCTGGTACGGGCTCGCGGCGCACCCCGGCGCGAGAAGCAGGCTAGCGACGAGGGCGAGGGCGAGACCGCTTCGCACGACCATGCGTTCCCCTGCTGCACCTCCTGCGCCACCCGGCCGGCCGCGCGATCAGGCGCGCGTGCGAGACCCGGCGACCCGGCTTTCGGGCAAGCTCAGACGGGATCGCCCCAGCCACCGGGCGGCGCGAGCTTCTGCGCTTCGTCCGGGCCCCAGGTCTTCTCCTCGTACGAATGTACCGGCGTGGCGTCACCGGTGATCGGGTCGATGACCCGCCAGGCCTCCTCGATGGCGTCCTGGCGTGCGTACAGCTCCGCCTTGCCGTCGATGGCGTCGCCGAGGAGGCGCTCGTACGCCTTCATCTCCGCCGGATCGCTGCGGGTGAGGATCAGCTCGCGTCGCTCGCCCACGAACTCCTCGCCGTTCTTCTTCACGTTGGCGCCGAGAGCGATGACCGGTGACGGGCCGAGACGCAGGCGCAGCGCGTTGGCCGGCGCCGTCGACTTGTCGTCGAGCACCGGGCACTCCGGCCCCTTGAAGCGAACCAGCGCCTCGCTGATCGTCACCGGCAGCGCCTTGCCCACGCGGACGAAGAAGGGGACCCCCTTCCAGCGTGGGTTGTCGATGTGGAAACGCAGCGCGGCGAAGGTCTCGGTCTTCGAGCCCTTGTCGACCCCGTCCTCGTCCGTGTAGCCCTTCACCTGGCCGCGGACCACGTCGGCCGGGGTGAGCGCGCGCACCTCGGAGAGGAGCTTGCTCCGCGCGTCGCGCAGCCCGTCGTTCTTCATCGACTTGGGCAGCTCCATCGCCAGGCAGGCGACCACCTCCAGCATGTGATTCTGCACGACGTCGCGGATGGCGCCGACGCTGTCGTAGAACTTCGCCCGCCCCTTCACGCCGAAGGTCTCGGCCATGGTGATCTGCACGCTCTCGACCCCCTCGGCGCACAGGCTCGACTCGAAGATGGTGTTGCTCGCGCGGAAGTAGACGATGTTCTCCACCGTCTCCTTGCCGAGGTAGTGGTCGATGCGGAAGAGCGACTCCTCGGGGAACGACTTGAGGAGCGCCTCGCTCAGCGCCTTGGCCGACGCGAGGTCGTGACCGAACGGCTTCTCCACCACCAGCCGCGCGCCGTCAGCGAGCCCCTGGGCCTTGGCGTTGGCCGCGACCTTCTCGAAGATCTCCGGCGGCAGGGCCACGTAGTGCACCGGGTGCTTGGCGCCGCCGATGGCCTCCGAGATGCGCTTGAAGCTGGCCGGATCGTCGTAGTCGACGGCGGCGTACTTGAGCTGCTTGGACACCTTCTCGAAGGTGGGCGCGTCGAAGCTGCCGCTCTTCTCGAGGCTCTCCTTCACGCGCTCGCGGAGCTTCTCGATCGGCATCTCCTTGCGGCCGACGGCGACGATGGGCATGTCGAGCCGCCCCTTCTTCGCCAGCGCCTGGAGAGCGGGGAAGATCTGCTTGAAGGCGAGATCTCCGGTGGCGCCGAAGAAGACGAATGCGTCGGAGCGGTCGGTCATGCGAGGCAGCGTACACGACGGTCTAGCGTCGTCGGTAGATGCGCCGCGACAGCTCCGGCTCATCCTCGTGAGGCAGCAGCGGTCCAGCTTCGAAGAGCGCCGGATCGATCGGCGGCGCGTGCACCGCGTGTGGATCGGTCACATGGTCGGGCACATAGGTCACGTCGATGAGGTCCGCGAACTGCGCCCCCTCGGCGAAGATGCGCGCGCCGCCGATGAACCAGATCTCGCGGTGGTCCGCCGCGGTCAGCTGCCGGGCCAGCGCGAGGGCCGCTTCCACGCTCGGCGCCGTCTGCACGTCGGGCGCGGAGAGCGGGCGACTGGTGACGACCAGGTTGGTGCGGTCGGGCAACGCCACGCCCGTCTCCTCGAACGTC
>JAMFST010000781.1 GCA_026225435.1 Labilithrix luteola | reverse complement strand
CGAGGCGGTGAGCCCGCCGCTCATGAAGCGGTCCTGGGCGACGTCCATGTGCCAGTTCTTCTTGAAGGCGCCGTCGACCCCGGTGACGGCGACGTCGACGGGGAACGTGGGGGCGGTCTTCGACTGGTCGACGACGACCGAGCTCGGTCGATCCTGCACCAGCGCGCCGAACGAGCCGATGCTCTCGGCCACCTTGTAGCTGATGTCCGAGCTCGCGTAGATCCACAGTATGCGCGCCAGCGAGGCGGGCAGGGCGCTGTCGCCGCCACCGAGCATGGGGTGGCCGAAGCCGCACAGCTTGTCCCCCTCCACGTGGGTGACGGTGCCGGTGCCCATCATCGACATGTCGCCGCGCGCCAGCCACACACCGAGCGAGCCGCCGTCGACGAAGCGCGTCGGATCTCCCGGTTGCCGTGGCGCTTCACCGCCGCCCACGCCGAGCGCCTCGAGACCGAGCGGCTCGAGCAGCGTGTGCATGTAGGCCGCGGTCCGCGGACCGACGCCGGAGATGAGCAGCGGCGTGGCGGCGGGGACGAAGGACTGCGACGGATCGTCGCGTGGGCCGAGGCGACGGACCATCTCCTTCTCGTGCTCGCCGAGGTCGTAGCTCCCCGGCGCCCCTTCGAAGCGATTGCCACCGAGCGGAGAGAACGGAGACTGCGGCGCGAGCGAGGAGACCGGATGCCCGGGCGGCGAGAGGTGCGGCGCTCCGTTGATCGGCGAGCCCCCCTCCGGCGGCCAGAACCCGGACGGGATCGGGCGGTGCAGCTCGGACAGCATCGGCCCGATGGGCGTGACGCCAGCGATCGGCTCCACCGAGAAATTGCGCAGGCTGTAGGCGTAGGCGCCGGCCAGCCGACCGTCGAGGTAGATGGGGCTGCCGCTCATCCCCTGCACGCTCTTGGTGACGTTGAGGCGCGGGTGGGGCGTCTTCATCAGGATGAGCTCCTGCGAAGGGCGGAAGTTGTGCAGGACGCCGATGACCTCGACGTCGAAGCGCTCCGGCTCGGTCCCCTTGAAGACGGTGAGGCCGTAGCCCTTCATCCCCTCGTGGATCTCCGAGGGGGAGATGGTGGGCGAGCGGGCGTCGCTCCGGGCTACCGGGACCAGCAGGCCGAGCCCCACGAGCAGGCCGACCCCGAGAGCCGACACCGCCCTGAATTCACCGCGCATGTTTGCATCGTCACCGTTTCGCGCGGGCTCCGCAAATGTCATCGTGCCTGCCCTATGCCGTCTCTTCGCTTTGTGCCGCCTGCTGTGGAGCGTAACGCTGGTTTTGCGCTGCTCGTGACGGCGTTCGTCGGCGTCGCGGTCATGGCAGGTGCGAGCGGGTGCGGCAGTTCCAGCGCGACCGGTTCGGGCGACGCCGGGAAGAAGAAGGACAGCGGGATCCCCGTCATCGGCGATGACGATGACGACGACGATGACGGCGGCCAGGGGGACGGCGGTCTCGGCGACGACGACGATGGCGGCGACGCCAGCCTCCTGGGGCCGAGCTACGGCTCCATCGCGCTCGCGCAGACGGCCACGTCGGCGGGCGCGTACAGCTACACGCTTACCGTCGGCTTCTCCTCGACGAGCGGCGCGACGGGGTGCACCACGAAGACGCTCACGCCAGCCTGCGTGCAGACCTCCTGCCCCGCGAGCACGAGCGCGCCGCCCTCCTTGAGCGCGGGGGTGGTCACCGTGCATCTCGGCACCGCCGGGCCGACCGCGCCGGCCACACCCCGCGGCAGCAGCTACCCTGCCCCCACGGCCGTGACCGGGCAGCTCTTCAAGCCGGGCGACCTGCTGAGCGCCTCGGCGGCCGGGGCGAGCGGCGGGATCGCAGCGTTCAGCGCACAGGCCATCGCGCCCGACGACATCCAGGTGACCACCCCGTCCTCGTTCACCGGGCTGTCCTTTCCTCGCTCGCAGCCGCTCACGGTCGACTGGGGAAATGGCCTGAGCGGGAGCGACACGGCGGGCGACAGCACCAAGGTCCAGGTCGTGGTGGCGACGACGAGCACCAGCGCGGTGAAGACGATCACCTGCAGCTTCTCCGCGGCGGAGCTGAGCGGGGCCGTGCCGCTCTCGGGGGCGGACGGCACCGACTACGTGGACCACGCGGGCACCGGCGGCGTCACCGGGACGATCTCGTTCACCCCGACGAGCACCACCGAGGCGACGGCCGGTACGCGCGCGGTGACGTTCGTCGTCACGGCCACCGGCGCAGCAGGAGCCTTCACCACCACGGACTGATCACGCGGGAGTGACGCTTCGCGGCAGCGAGCTTTGACGCCGAACCAGAATTGAACCTGACTACAGGTTCGAGGATAGTTCTGGCATGCCCTCGACCCCCGCAGCCGGGCAAGCGCTGGAGACGGCGGCGCGGCGGCTGTTCCGCGAGAAGGGGTACGAAGGGGCCCACGTCACGGCGATCGCCGAGCGCGCCGGGGTCTCGGTCG
>JAMFST010000780.1 GCA_026225435.1 Labilithrix luteola | reverse complement strand
GGTGAAGGCCCCCCTGTCCCACCCGAGCGTGACCTCCCACTCCGGGTGCCCCGGCCGGTAGAGCGCCTGCTCGAAGAAGCGCCCCAGGCTGCGCCCGCTCACCTCCTCGAAGGCGCGCAGCAGATCGCGCGTCTCCACCAGGCCGCGGGCGTGGCGCGCCAGGTAGACCTGGATCCCCTTCCAGAAGAGCGCGTCGCCGAGGTCGGTGCGGAGCGCGTGGAGGACCAGGCCCCCCTTCTCGTAGAGGTGCCGGTCGAAGAGATCGAGCGGCGCGTCGTAGTCCTGGCAGACGATGGGGCGGCGGTAGCGGCCGTGCGCCTCGGCGAGGTACGACCCGAGGTCACCGCGGATCCCGTAGAAGTACTCGTCGCGCCCGAGGTGCTCGTCGCGCCACACGTGCTCGAAGTAGGTCGCGAAGCCCTCGTTCAACCAGGCCTCGGACCAGTCGCGGCAGGTGACGTAGTCGCCGAACCACTGGTGGGCCAGCTCGTGGGCGACCAGGTCGTCGGAGCTGATGTCGATGGCGGCGCGCGCGTCGAGCAGGATGTGCTCGTACATCGTGGTGGCGCTGGTGTTCTCCATGCCGCCGAAGATGAAGTCGCTCACCACCACCTGGGCGTACTTGCTCCAGGGATAGGGCGTGCCGGTCAGCTTCCCGAAGTGCTCGATCATCTGCGGCGTGCGCGCGAAGGTGCGCTCGCCGTCCGCCTCGCGACCGGGCGGAAACAGATATTGAAGCGGCAGCGTGCCGGTGCCGGGCGCGGCACCAACCGTTTCCGGCAAGGCGGCGGTCGCCTCGAGGGTCGCGAACTCGCCGGCCACCACGGTGAGCAGGTAGCTCGGCACCGGCTCGTCCATCTTCCACACGAAGCGCCAGGGGCCGGTTGCCGGCGTCGACTTCTCCTGCAGGTCGCCGTTCGACAGAACGGTCCAGCCGTTGGGCGCGGTGATGTCGAGCGCCACCATCATCTTCACGTGCGGCTTGTCGTGGCAGGGGATGAAGTGGCGCGCGTCCTCTTCCTGGCACTGCGTCCACACCTGGGTCGGGCGGTTCGGGTAATGCGAGTCGGGCGAGAGGAAGTACATGCCGCGACGCGGCTGAGCCCGGTACTTCACCACCACCGTGGCCCGACCGGCCGCGCGCGGCAGGGGCACGGCGATCGTCTTGCCGTCGTAGCGCGCGGTGATCGCCTTGCCGTCGACGGTGACCTCGTGGAGGTGGAAGCCGACCGCGTCGAGCTCCAGCTCCTCGCTCCCCGGGTCGATCCGCTCGACGTCGAGCGTGGCCACGCCTTCGACGCTGCGTCCGGGGATGTCGAGCACGAGCGCGAGCGCCAGGCGCGCGATGCGGAACGGGCGATCGCGCTCGAACTGCCGCTGCGTGGTCGCGAAGGCGAAGGGGCGCGCGGCCCCCTGCCCGAGAGCGTGCTCGCCTCCCTGCGCGTGAGAGGAGCAGCGGCAGCGTTGGTGCAGTCTGTGCTGAAACGGCATGGGGAGGGGGGAGCTTGCCCGACACGGTTGCTCCGGAAAACGGAAAACGTGCGTTGATGCGTTGAGAGGCGCGCACGTGACCTGTACGCTCGCGCTCGTGACTCAAAGCTCCGAAGGCCGCACCTTCCTGCACCGGTTCGCGGGAGGCTGCGCCGGCCTCCTCGCAGTGGTCTCCGTCCTCGGCACCCTCGCCACGGCCAGCGTCACCGCCGCCTGCAGCAACAGCGAGTCGCGCTGCGACACCTCGCTCAGCGCGTGCGCCAACACCGCGAGCTACAAGCGGAACATCGACGTCACCTCGGACGAGATCCCGACGCTGCAGATCTCGTTCTGCCGCAACGCCGACTGCTGGGCGCTGACGCCGGTGCTGCAGGCGGACGGGACGTACATCTGTACATCATCCCCCGATGGCGCCACCTGCGGCATCACTCAGGACGAGGACAGCGGCTACATCATCTCCATCACCACCACCGGCAGCCTCGACGTGACCACCACGAGCGACACGTTCTCGGTGACGATCACCGTCGCCGGCAGCACCACCCCGCTCGTCAGCCTGGCCAAGGTGGAGGACTGGACCCCGGTCTACTCCAACGGCACCGACTGCCCGGCAAGCTGCGAGACGGCGACTCTCGAGTAGTCGCCGTCGTCGCGGACTCTCAGCGACCCAGCGCCTCGCCGCGATTCACGATTCGCGGCGTGAGGAAGATGACGAGCTCGTTGCGCGTGTCGTTGGCCGAGCGGTGCTGGAAGAGGATGCCGATGATGGGGATGTCCCCGAAGAACGGCACCTGAGCGAGGCTTCGACCCGTGTTGCGGGTGAAGATTCCGCCGATGACCGCGGTGTGCCCGTCCATGACGAGCAGATCGGTCTCCGCCTCGCGCTTGAGGATGGTCGGAGCGCCGTTGGCGCCGACCTGGGCGAAGTCCGGCTCGTCGCGGTTCACCTTCACGTGCATGGCGACGGCGCCGTCGGCCGACACGTGCGGACGCACGAGCAGCTGCAGCTTCGCTTCCTGGAAGGTGGTCTGCACGCCCTGCGCGCTGACCTGCGAGAACGGGATCAAGGTGCCCTGGTTGATGCGCGCCTCGCGGTTGTTCAACGTGAGGATGCGCGGGCTGGAGACGATGCGGACGAGGCCTTCGGTCTCCGCGGCCGACAGACGGACCGCGAGGTTGAAGTTGTTGTCGATCGAGCCGAGGGACAGACCGAGCGCACCGCCGGATCCGGTACCGACCGTGGCCGGCAAGTTGACGGCGAAGTTCGGGTTGGTCGGCGAGGTCGACGACACCGGCGAGAGGCCGGCCTTCGGCGTGTTCGCGTCCGTGGCACCACCGGCGAGGGTGACGCTGCTGGGGAAGGCGAGCCCGGTGGCGTTGCCGGTGGCGGCGCTGGCGGCGGCATCACCACCCCACTGGATACCGATGTCGCGCGTGTAGCTCGACGTGGCTTCCACGATGCGCGCCTCGACCAGGACCTGCGCGGTCTGCGTGTCGAGCGAGCGAACCAGCTCCTCGATGTGATCGAGGTTGCCGGCGATGTCGCGGGCGATGAGGATGTTGGTGCGCTCGTCGACGGCCATCGAGCCGCGGGGCGAGAGCATGTCCTTGGCGCGCGACTGCAGCTCGTCGGCCGTGGCGTAGGAGATGGGGATGAGGCGGGTCTCGAGCGGCTGGAGCTCGTACTCCTGCTTGGCCGCGGCGATGCGCAGCTCGCGCTCACGCTGCAAGGTGGCGAGCGGGGCGACGCGGATCAGGTTCCCGTTGCGCACCATGCCGAGGCTCTTGGACTGGAGCACCACCTCGAGCGCCTGGTCCCAGGGGACGTTGCGCATGCGGATGGTGATCGAGCCCTGCACGTCGTCGGCGGTGATGATGTTCACGCGGCCGACGTCGGCCAGGAGGCGGAGCAGGTTGTGGATGGAGACGTCCTTGAGGTCGACGTCGACGCGGCGGCCGTGGAAGCGCCCTTCGCCTGGAGCGATCTGCGCGTTCACGTGGGCGGTGAAGCCGGCGGCGCTGCCGTCGCTGGTCTCGACGGTGATCTCCCCGTCGTCGCCGTTGCGGGCGACCACGTGGGCGCGGCCGTCGTCGCCGGCGCTGCCGCTGGCGTCGTGCACGTTGGCGGCGGCATCCGCGCTGGAGATGGCGGTCGGCATGTTGCCGCCGAAGCCCTGCTCGACCTTGGGGATGTCGCTGAAGTCACGCTCGCGAGCGACCGTCTTGGTCCCGCGGCCGGTGCCGTTGGTCGACATGCCGCGGGGAACGGCGAAGCTCCAGACGAGCGAGTTGCCGTCGACGGTGAGCTGCCCCTCGGCGTCGCTGCCGTTGGCCCGCTCGACCTCGATGACCGCCGTCTTGTTGTCGGCGTCGTAGAAGGTCGAGACCGCGGAGAGCGAGCCCTTGTACCCGGTGACGTCGAGCGTCCGGGTGAGCGACTCGGGGACCTGCGCGTTCTTGATCTCGAGCCGCAGGCGGCCCGAGGCGGTGGTGCGCTGCGAGTAGGCCGGGAGCGCGGAGAGCTTGATGACGATCGAGTCGCTCTGCGGCTTGCCCGCGGTCGGCGGCTCGCGCTCGAACTTCACCTCGCGCAGATCGATCGGCGGGGTGACCTTGGCCTTCTCGGCCGCGGTGGGCGGGTTGTCGAGCAGCGGCACCGTGGAGGCGCCCGGCGACAGGGTGATCTTGAGCACGTTCCCCTCGGCGCGGACCCGGTAGGTCGCCTCGTGCGAGAGGTTGACCGACAGGCGAGTGAAGTTCCCTGCCTCGGTCTTGAAGGTCTGCGTCAGCACCCCGCCGACCGGTCCGGTCTTGGTGGTGATGGCGCCGATGCTGTCGGGCGCGCCGACCATGTCGGAGTCGGAGATGTCGACGAGGAGCCGCTTGCCTCCGTCGCCGACCCGCACGCTGAACGACGGCGCGCTGGTCCCCTGCACCTCGATGACCGCTCCGGCGGTGTCGCCGTCCGCGGCGTGCACCCGGACGTCACGCACGTGATTGGGCACCCCTGCCGCCCAGCTCACCGCTGCGGTGCACACCACGCCGGTGACGGCGAGCGCGCTCACGATCAAGCGAGCCAGCTTGGTGTCGCGGGAGCCACGGGAAAGGAGCCGATGCGCTTTCGACCTTTGCATTCTGCGGTTGACGGTAGAACGCGGGTTAAGCCACGGACCAATTTCCGGCGTACGTTTTGTTCCCGACAAACCTTTAAAAGAACGAAGCGCCGAACCCGGAGATTCGACGCTTATTCACTGCGCGGCGTCCGGCATCGCACAACCACCTGTGTCAGATGTCGAGCGAACGGGAGCCGGCGCGTAGAGCCCGTCCGCGAGAGGCTCCGCAATTGCCGACCCGTCACACCCGCACATGCCCGTGAAGCCCCCTGGCTGGAGGCCACTCGGCTTCGCCACGCAGTGTCCTGTCGCGGCGCAGCGGTCCGAGATGAGATAGCCGCAGAAGTTTCCGTCGGCGCAATCAGAGCTCGTCGTACAGGCGCTCCCGGCGCTGCCGGCCGCGGAGTCCGTGACGCCTCCACACTCGACAAGTGCGAAGATGAGCCCGAGCAGGAAGAAGGCAAGGCTGGCGATTCTGTACTCTGCACGGTTCACGGGTATCCCCCGTGCAACAATCTAGGGGTCCTCCATGAGCTGCTCCACGGCGCTCGAGAAAGTTTACGGCCCTCCGATCACCGCCGCTCGGCTCTCACAACTGAGCGGCCTGATTGTCCTTCTGGTCGCTGTCCGGATGCAGCGGGATCACCCGCGTGGCCGGCGGGATGCCCGGTTGCGCGGGGTCTTCGCGGATGAAGACGATGTCCCCTTCGCGCACGCGGTCGACGCGCCAGTTCAGCTGGTAGTCGGCGCCGTTGGCCCCGCCGGTGTGCACCACGTCGGGGCGGCCGACGAAGTCACCGCGCTTGATGACCCATCCCTTGCTCGTCGGATCGATCATCATCGCTCGCGGGTAGTCGCCGCCGGTGATGATGGCCACCAGTTTGAGCTCGTCGAGCGAGTACTGCTCGAGGATCACCTGGCGCTGGGTCGGGCGCGGCGCCGTCGCCTTGTCGACGAAGAGCGTCACGAAGGAGCGGAAAGGATCGCGGTTGCGGTCGTTCTCCACGAAGTCGCTCTCGGCGTACTCCATCGCCTTCAGCGCCGGCGCCGGGCCGGCATCGGCCACCTGCACGCTGCGTTCGGGCGGAGGCGGCGCCCCTCCCGAGCTGGTGGCGACCTTGTCACCGCCGCATGCGAAGAGCGCGGTGGCCGCGACGACGATGCCGGAGACGACCGCCACGGTGGTGGCGCGCTTCACTTCGCACCTCCGACCTTCTTGATGGCGTGGAAGCTCGTCGCCAGACAGCGCGCGTGGACCACCACGTCGGCGCCGATCAACTTCGGCTCACTGAGCTCGATGTTCTCCATGTTGATGATGCGATCGAGCTTGCCGACCTCGTAGATGAACTTGGCGATCTGGTGGAAGCGCCCGGTCATCTCCAGCTTCATCGGGACCTTCGCGTAGTAGGCCTCGGACTTCTCGTCCTGCGGCTGCCAGGCGGTCAGGTTGATGCCGCTGACGTTGGAGACCTGCTGGATCGAGCTGAGGAAGGCCGCCACCTCGGTGTCCGCGGGGAGCGCCTTGTTCAGCTCGCGCTGGCGCTGCTGGTGCATCGTCAGCTGGTCCTTGTCGGCGAAGTAGCTCGCCTGCGACTGCCGCTGCGCCGCCAGATCGGTGTCGAGCTGCGCCGACTGCCTGGTGGCGTTGTCGATCTTCGTGCCGATGTCGGTGTGGATGAGGACGTAATAGAGGACGAAGATCAGGACGAGGAAGACCCCGCCGAGGATCTTCTGCGTCGCCGGACTCTTGGAGAGGCTGCTCGTGCTGCCGGTAGCCGTTGCGGTCGCCATCAGTACCTCACCTTCGCGGACAGCTCGAAGCGCACCAGCTCGAGCTTCGTCTCGGGGTCGATCACCTTGCTGGCTGGTAGCAGCTTCACTTCGTAGAAAAAGTCGCTCGTCGTCAGGCGGCGGAGGAACTCGGAGACGTCCTCACCGTCACGGGCGAACCCGGCGAGGTGCATCGTGCGGTCGGTCTCCGAGTACTGCACCAGCCAGAGGCGTCGCGGATCCCAGTTGGGATTGGGCACCGCCGTCGGGTCGTCGCGCTTCATCTGCTCGAGCTTGTCGCGGTCGACCGACGGGCCGCGGCCCGGGGTCAGCACGCGCGACAGCTCGAGGAGCACCGAGGTGGGCCCGGTGCGCGCCGCCTGCAGCTTCTGGATCGCGTCCTCGCGCTCCGTCAGCTCCTTCAGCTGCGCCAGGATCTCCGGGTGGTTGGCGATCTGCCGCTTGATGTCGTCGATGTTCGCCTGCACCACGTTGTTGTGGGTGACGATGGCCGACAGCTGGCTCTGCTCGTGCGAGTACCAGAGCGCCAGGCCGATGACCTCGAAGAGGAGGATGCCGACGAAGGCGAAGAGCCACGTGGTGCTCCCCTCGCCGATGCCCAGGCTCACGCCTGCGCCGCGGGCGCGCTTCTCCTTCTGCGGAAGTAGGTTTACGCGAATCACGTGCGGCGCTCCTTGTCTTGACGCAGGGCGAGTCCGAGCGCCACGACGAGCTGCGCCGCGCGACTCCTCATCTCCACCTCGTTCACGAACTTCGTGTCGACGGTGAGGTTCAGCGTGGGGTCGAAGACGATGACCGGCACGCGCGCGCGCTTCTCGACAGCGGCGCACAGGGGGTGCAGGTAGGCGCTGCCACCCGAGACGAACACCCGGCTGATCTCCGGCTCACCGCTGGTGGCGAGGTAGAAGTCGAGCGAGCGCTGGATCTCGCCGGCGAGGGCGTCGCAGGCGCTGCTGATCACCTGGTGGACCTCCTGCGGCACGATCTGGGTCGGCCCGCCGCCGCACTTGTAGGCCTCGGCCTGCTCGTAGGGCACCGAGACCTGCTTCTGGATCTCCTCGGTGATGGCGTTGCCGGCGTTGGTGATCTCGCGGGTGAAGGCGCTGATCCCGTGGCTGACGATGTTGAGCGAGGTGACCGCGGCGCCGACGTTGAGCAGCGCGATGCTGCCGTCGTCCGGGAGCCCCTGCTGGTGCTCGAAGATGTTCTGGATGGTGAAGGCGTTGATGTCGACGACCGACGGGCGGAGCTTCGCCTCGCGCAGGATGCTCGCGTAGTCGTTGATCTCGTCGCGCTTGGCGGCCACCAGGAGCAGATCCATCTGCCCGGCCTCGGGGCGGCGGCGGAGGATCTCGTAGTCGATGCTCATCACCTTGATGTCGAAGGGGATGTGCTGCTCGGCCTCCCAGGAGATCTGCTCGTCGAGTTCCTCGTTGGTCATCATCGGCACGGTGATCTTGCGGACGATGACCGACTGGCCGTAGACGCCGACGGCGACGTCACGCGACTGGATCTTGTTGTCCTGGAAGATCTTCGCGAGCGCCTCGACGACGACGCCGGAGCTCATGATGTGGCCGTCGATGATCGTCTGCGGCGGGAGCGGCGCGTAGCCGTAACGCACGACCTGCAGGTTCTTCCGGCTCTGTTTGAGCTGGACGACCTTGACCGAGCTTGCCCCGATGTCGACGCCGACGAGGTTTCTGCCTTCGGCCATGGTGAACTTTGATCCTTGGTGACGGGTTGCGCGACGTGGATCCGTCGGCGCGAGGAAATTCTGTCACCCGCGATCATCAAACGTCAAAACAACGGCGGATTCATCTCTTCCGCTCGGTGTATTGCGCTTAGATAAGCGCAACTCCTACCTGAGCTCCTTTGCGAGTTGACGCCGAACGGGCGCGCCGGCAAGGAGCCCGTCCGATGTCGTCCGTGCTCTCGTCGCGCCTGGTCCGCACCGCTCGTTCCACTCGCCAAACCGCGGTTGCAGCGCTCCTCGCGCTCGCCGGTCTGGCCGCGTCACGGAGCGCGAGCGCCGACACCACCCACGTCGTCGGGCGGGGGCACACCCTGCAGGCGATCGCCAACCGCTACCACGTGAGCGTGAAGGCCATCGAGGAGGCGAACCCCTCCATCGACCCGCGCCACCTGAAGATCGGCGACACGCTGACCATCCCCGGCGTCGCCTCCAGCGGGCTCAACGCCAAGCGGGTCCACGCCGGCGGCAAGGAGGGGGAGAAGCCGGGCCACGACGAGCACCACCCGGCGAAGAAGCCGACCACCTACGCGATGCGCTCGCCGCACCCGCACGTGGTCCACGCCACCCGCCTCAACAACGGCGACGCGGTCACCCTGACCACCGCCGACCGCCGCGGCCGTGTCCCCGCCCCCTCCTTGAAGACGATGGAGAACCTGATGCGCTCCAGCGGCAACCTGGCGCACCCGCCGGATCCGCGGCTCATCTCGCTCCTCGGGATCGTCAGCGACCACTTCGGGGGCCGCAAGATCGAAGTCATCAGCGGCTTCCGCCCCTACACGCCGACCCAGCACACGCCGCACTCGAACCACAACGTCGGCAAGGCGATCGACTTCCGTGTGGTCGGCGTCCCCAACGAGGTCCTGCGCGACTTCTGCCGCACCTTGAAGAACACCGGCTGCGGCTACTATCCGAACTCGACCTTCGTCCACATGGACGCCCGCTCCTCGCAGGCGTTCTGGATCGACTACTCGCGTCCCGGCGAGGCGCCGCGGTACGACGCCCCCAACGCCGACGCGGACGACAGCACCAGCGACGTGGCCGAGGAGACCGACGCCAGCTCGATGGCCAAGGCGCCCGCCAACGCCGACTCGGACAGCGACGACGAGCCGAGCGCGGCGGCTCCGGCGGCCAACCCGGGTCCGTCTGCACCCGCTCCTGGTTCGGGCTCGAGCTCCGGCGCGAGCACCGCTCCGAAGCCGACGATTCCAGGCGCCGCGGTCCCTCCGGCCGCGAGGTAAGAAACCGCAGTTTGAGTACGCAGGGGTCTTATCTGCCCCCAGGTGGTGTCGTACCTACTCACACGACCCTCAGAAAAGCGG
>JAMFST010000779.1 GCA_026225435.1 Labilithrix luteola | reverse complement strand
GCTCGCCGACGCCCAGGCTGGTGAGCTTGGCGCCGCCCCGGAGGATGTCGACCGTGCCCGAGAGCACCACGAACAGCTCGTCTCCGCGTTCCCCCTCGCGGATGATCGCCTGCCCGTCCTCGTACACGCGCGCGTCGACGACCTGCATCAGGCGGAGCAGCTCGCGCTCCTCGAGGCGCTCGAAGAGCGGCACGCGGGCGAGCACCTCGCGCTTCAGGGCGAGCCGCTGGGCGCGCTGATCATCGGCCGCGCCGGTCGTCTCGAGCTTCACGACGACGGTGGTGATGTTGTCCTTGCCGCCGCGGGCGTTGGCCATCGCGATGAGCGACTTGACCCCTTGATCGCCGTCGACCGCCATCGGCTCGAGCAGCTCGTCGGCGCTCTCCAGGTAGCCGGTGAGCCCGTCGGAGCAGAGGAGGAAGGTGTCGCCCGGCAGCACCTCGAGCATCAAGGTGTCGACCTCGACCCGCTCGTACACGCCGACAGCGCGGGTGATGGCGTTCTTGTGCCCGAGCTTGTCGATGTCCTCGCGCGACATGCGCCCGCGCTTGATCAGCTCGTTGATGACGGTGTGATCCTCGGTGACCTGCTGCACCTTGCCGTCGCGGGTCATGTAGATGCGGCTGTCACCCACGTGGGCGATGAAGGCCTGGTGCCCGAGCACGAGCAGCGCGCTCAGGGTCGTCCCCATGCCGCGCTTGGCCGGATCGGCGAGCGCCTCCTCGTGGATGCGGGCGCAGGCCCGATGCACCGCGTGCTCGATCAGGTGGACGATGTCCCGCGCGGTGACCTTCTTGGCGCCGGTCGAGTGCTTGAGGAAGTCCTCGATGAGCTCCTTCTCGCGCCGGATCTCCTCGTGCACGGTCCGCACGGCGAGCGCGCTGGCCACCTCGCCGGCCGCGTGCCCGCCCATGCCGTCGCAGACCATGAAGAGCCCGACCTTCTTGTCGACGAGGAAGTTGTCCTCGTTGTGGTCCCGGACTCGCCCCACGTCGGTGGCGGCAAAAAAGCGGAGCGAATCGGTGCCCATGGTCGTTGGGCCGAATGATGCCACGGCTTTTCCGTGGGGAACCAGTGTTCCGGCGGGGGGTTAGCTCGAGGCTTGGGGGGCGAGGCCGTCCCGGGTCCTCCGCGCGAAGAACGCGAAGGCGAAAACCAGGACCAGGTGGAGGACGGAGTTCGGCGCGATCCCGCCGAAGCGGGTGATGACCCCCGCGCGCCAGGCGAGGATCTCGACGGGGAAGAGACCGGCGTGAACGAGCGCATTTCCCCACAGAAGCGCGCGGAGCGTCGGCGTGTCGGGCTCCGCCCGGACGACGAAGTCGATGACCGACAGCGCGAGGATCAGCGCCCCCACCTCGCGCACCCAGATCATCGGTTCCGGGGTGGGGACGATCCCCTTTCCCGCGAGCAGGACGGAGGGAAAGCCGACGGCGACGACCCCGACGAGAAGGCCGATCGCGGCGACGAGCGTGAGAAACGTCTGCGCGCCCGGCGACAGCCGGACTTCTCCGCGCCCCAGCACGTCACCCTCGACGAGCTCCGTATCGAGAGCTGCTTCCCGCTCGACGACGAGACGCGGAGCGTGTGCGCCGATCTCGCCCGCGTTTGAGAGCGAAGCGACTCACCCCTCGGCGTCGTCGTCCCCGTCGGCCTTCTCCCCGCGGAGACCGAGCGCTCGCGCCTTCTTGTACAAATGGCTGCGCTCGAGGTCCAGCCCGCGCGCCGTCGCCGCCATCTGCCCGCCGTTGTGGGTGAGCGCGTCGGTCAGGATGGTGCGCTCCGCCTCCTCGACGAGCACGCGGAAGGGGACGCCCGGGCGGTACAAGCCGGTCGCCTTGGGCGCGCTGCCGCCAGGGAGGCACGCGCGCACGTCGTCCGCCTTGATGACGTCGTCGGGGGTGAGGATGACGAGGCGCTCGAGCAGGTTGCGCAGCTCGCGCACGTTTCCCGGAAACGAGTAGGCGGCGAGCGCCAGGAGCGCGGTGTCGTCGATGCGGATGTTGCGGCGGTCGTTGGCCTTGGCGGCCAGCTCGAGGAAGTGCTTCGCCAGCAGCGGGATGTCGACGCGGCGCGCGCGCAGCGGCGGAATGTGCAGCGGCACCACGTTGAGCCGGTCGTAGAGGTCGGCGCGGAAGAGATCCTTCTCCGTGGCGCCGACGAGATCGCGGTTGGTCGCCGCGACGACGCGGGTGTCGACCTTGATCGTCTCGTTGCCGCCGACGCGCTCGATCTCGCGCTCCTGCAGCACGCGCAGCAGCTTCGACTGCATGCCGAGCGGCATGTCGCCGACCTCGTCGAGGAAGAGCGTCCCTCCGCTGGCCCGCTCGAATTTCCCCCGCCGCTGCTTGGTCGCGCCGGTGAAGGCGCCCGCCTCGTGCCCGAAGAGCTCGCTCTCGATCAGCTCGCTCGGCAGCGCCGCGCAATTCAGCTTCTCGAGCGGCCCCTTGGCGCGCGGCGACAGCTGATGGATCGCCCGCGCGACCAGCTCCTTGCCGGTCCCGCGCTCACCGGTCACCAGCACGCTCGCCGCGCTCTTGGCCGCGCGCGCGATCTGCTCCCCGAGCTTGCGCATCGACTCGCTCTCGCCGACCAGCTCCCCGGTGCCGACCGTCGCCGCGCGCAGCGCTTTGGCCTCGGCCTCGGCGCGCTCCAGGCGCAGCGCCGTCTCGATCATGATCAGCAGCGCGTCGGTGTTGAGCGGCTTCTCGATGAAGTTCAGCGCGCCGAGCCGGGTCGCCCGCACCGCGGCGTCGATGGTGGCGTGCCCGCTCATCATGAGCACCGGCGTCAGCGCCGTCTCCTTGCTCTCGCGCACCTTGGCCAGCAGATCGAGCCCGTCGCCGTCGGGCAGCGACACGTCGAAGAGGCAGAGATCGTAGCTGCGCTTCTTCAGCTTCTCCTCGGCGATGCGCACCCCGCCGGCGACGTCGACGCCGTAGCCCTCGAGCGAGAGCGTCTTCTGCAGCGTGGTGAGGATGGCGGGCTCGTCGTCGACGACGAGCAGGTGGGCGCGCGGCATGATGGACGGAGCGTAGCAGGGCGCACCTTCGGGCATACTGGGGCGAACGATGACCCCCTTCGACTACGTGATGGTCCTGGTCTCCATCGTGATCGGGCTGGGCATGACCACCGTCCTGTCGAACCTCGCGACGCTCATGCACGCGCGACAGCGGGTCGTTCTCTACTGGCCCGCCATCGCCTGGGCGATCTGGGTGCTCTTCGTCGACGTGCAGCACTGGTGGGCGCTCTGGGGCGCGCACAGCGCGACGCACTGGAACCTCGGCGGATTCGTCCTCACCCTGCTCGTGCCCATCGAGCTGTTCTTGCTCGCAGCGCTGGTCCTCCCGCCGCGCGACGAAGGCGAGACGATCGATCTCGGCGCCTGGTTCTTCCAGAACCGGATGTGGTTCTACGCAGTCCTCGTCTGCGTTCCTCTCTCCAGCCTGGCCGAAGAGCTGGCGCGCGCCGGTCGGATCGAATCGCGGGCCAACCTCTGGTTCCAGGTCTTCTTCTTCCTCTCGGCGGCTCTCGGTCTCCCGATCGCGTCGCGCCGTGGGCAGGCGTGGCTCACCGCGCTGGCGATGACGACGACCGTGGCGTACTCCGCGCTCCTCTTCTCGCGGCTGCCGGGCTGACGTGGGGTACCTTCACCGGCAACCGCCGGTTGCGGCACGTTCAACGTGATTCGTCCGCTGGTAGCGAAAGGTGGCAGCGAATTCGGGCCGCGTCTTTGACGAGCTGCGAAATCTTCCTACGCTGAGGTCGATGGCGGTTCGGGGGACCATCAGGCACCGCGGCTGGCTGCCCGTCGTCATCTCGCTCCTCTTCGTCGCGGTGGGCGGCACGGGGGCCAAGCTTTACGTCGTCGATCTGATGCGCGCGCGGCCGTGTGGCGTGCCGTGTCTCGGCCCGGATCGCGAGGCCATCTTCGTGAGCGTGGCGGCGCTCCTCTTCGGGCTCGTTGGGCTCGCGGCGAACGCGTCGGGGCATCGCCGAGCAGAGCGCCCCTGGGATCACTTCCTGCGCGATCCGGTGACGGGGCGGATCACGCAGTACGGCTGGATGATCCTCGCCGCCGTCGGCGGGGCGGCCTTCCTCGTCGACACCTGGGTTCTGACATCGCTCCGGTTCACGGGAGATGTCTGACCGCGCGGGCGGAGCCACCGCCTACCGCGG
>JAMFST010000081.1 GCA_026225435.1 Labilithrix luteola | reverse complement strand
CGACAAGATCGACCGCAAGCACCTTATCGTCCGCTTCACCGCGCTCGACGACGTCAACATCGCCCGCGGGCACAAGCTGGTCCCCGGTCCCGGCGACAAGGTCGTCGGCGCCAGCGGCGACGGTGGGCAGTCGCCCATCCTCGTCGCCGGTCAGCGCGGCGGATACAAGTTCGCCGCCCTCGGCTTCGACGTGCGTGACAGCGATCTCCCGCTGCGTGTCGCCTGGCCGGTCTTCCTCCTGAACACGCTCAACTGGTTCACCGACGAGGACAGTGACTACCTCTCCAGCTTCCGCACCGGCGAGGTGTGGCGCATTCCGCTCGGCCTCGCCGCCAGCGGGACCGACGTGACGTCGGCCACCTTGAAGCTGCCTGACGGATCGGGCGAGCTTCTGCCGGTCCACGAAGGGCGCGCGGTCGTCCTCGGGCAGACCGCCGGCTTCTACGAGCTGACGGTCGGCGCGCCCGGAGCCGAGGCGAGCAAGACGTCCTTTGCCGCCAACCTGGTGAGCGAGGAGGAGAGCGCCATCACCCCGCAGCCGAAGCTCGCCGTCGACGGCAAGGAGGCGAGTGAGCCGTCGGCCTTCCAGGTGGGCGTCCGCCGCGAGATCTGGATCTACCTGCTGCTCCTCGTCGCGCTCCTCACGGCGATCGAGTGGGCGACCTACCACCGCCGGGTGACCGTATGAAGCCGGCACTCCTGCGCCGGGTCCTGGTCGGCACCGGCCTGCTCGCTCTCGGTGGCGTCGGGCTGTACATCTATCTCAAGTACGTCGTCTACGCCGGACCGACGCTGGCGTTCTCGCGCCACGGGCAGGACTACGAGCTGCTCGCGCCGCGGATGCTCGGCATCGCGCTCCTGGCGCCGTACTTTTTGTGGATCATCGGCCGCTCGCTGGCCGATCTGCCGCCGGTGCAGCGGGTCGTCTCGGCGCTCCTGCGCATCGCCTTCGTCGTGCTCCTGGCGCTCGGGCTGTCGCGCCTGGCGCGCACGGCGACGACCGAGAAGGTGTGCACCGTCTACCTGGTCGACGTCTCCGACTCGGTGCCCGACCTGGCCATCGAGGACGCGCGCGGCGTCATCGGCGCCGGCCTGCACGCGCGCGGCAAGGAGGACCTCGCGCGCGTGGTGACCTTCGCCCGTCGCCCGCGGCTGGTGACGATGGCCGACGACGCCAAGGAGTCCCCGCCGCTCCCGCGGCACGACACGGCCGGTGCCGGCTCGGCGACCGATCTGGCCAGCGCCCTGCAGCTCGCCTACGGCCTGTTCCCCGCCGGCTACCTGCGCCACGTGGTGCTCCTCTCCGACGGCGTGCAGACCGACGGGGACGTCCTGGCCGAGGCGGAGCGCGCGCATCGCTTCGGCGTCGAGGTCTCGACCATCCCGTACAAGCGCCCGGTGCCCGGCGAGGTGGCGCTCCGCAGCCTGCGCGCGCCGGACAAGGTGGAGGTGGGGCAGCCCTTCGAGCTCCACGCGGACATCTTCTCCAGCCGCCCGCAGCAGGTGAAGGCGACCCTGAAGCAAGGCGAGGCGATCAACGGTCTCGACGGGGTGCGCACGCTCGATCTCAAGGCGGGCGCCAACGACGTCGCCTTCAAGAGCGTGGTGCGCATCGCCGGCGAGGTGACCTACGCGCTCGACCTCACCGACATCCCCGAGGATCGCTTCCGCGAGAACAACCGCGCCGTCGTCAGCGTCGCCGTCCCCGGTCGCCCGTCGGTCCTCTACGTCGAAGGGCAGCCGCAGCGCGCCTCGTACCTGGCCAGCGCGCTCTCGGCGCAGGACTTCGACGTCGACGTTCGCGGTCCGCGCGAGCTGCCGTCGTCGCTGCGCGAGCTCGAACGCTACGACTTCGTCATCCTCTCCGACACGCCGGCCGAGGCGGTCTCGCTCACCCAGCAGGACACCACGAGGAGTACGTCCGCGACCTCGGCGGCGGCTTCCTCTTCGCCGGCGGGGAGAGCGGCTTCGGCCTGGGCGGCTGGCAGCACTCCACCGTCGAGCGCATCCTCCCGGTGAAGATGGACGCCGAGAAGCGGCGCGACGAGCCGGACGTGGCCATGGTCCTGGTCATCGACCGCTCCGGATCCATGGCCGGCCTGCCGCTCGAGATGGCCAAGGCCGCCGCCAAGGCGACCGCCGACACGCTCTCCAGCGACGATCTCCTCGAGGTCGTCGCCTTCGACAGCCAGCCCACCCGCATCGTCAAGATGACCCCGGCCGGCCACCGCGCGCGCATCCAGACGGACATCGCCCGCATCGCCCCCGGCGGCGGCACCGAGATCTTCCCCGCGCTCGACTCGGCGTACCAGACGCTCACCGTCACCGCCGCCCGCAAGAAGCACGTCATCCTGCTCACCGACGGGCAGGCGCCACAGAACGGCATCCGCGATCTCGTGCAAGGCATGGCCGCCGAGGGGATGACCATCTCCACCGTCGGCCTCGGCGCCGGCATCGACGACACGCTCCTGCGCCAGATCAGCGATCTCGGTGGCGGACGTTTCTACAAGGTGGCCGATCCGCAGTCGCTCCCCAAGGTCTTCACCCGCGAGACGGAGCTCATCTCCCGCTCGCAGGCCGTCGAGGACTACTTCCAGCCGAAGGTGGTCGCCCCGGCGGACTTCTTCCGCGGCATCGACGTCGCCAGCGCCCCCTTCCTCCACGGCTACGTCGCTACCAAGATGAAGCCGCCGCCGGCGCAGGAGCTCCTCGAGAGCGAGCTCGCCGAGCCGATCCTGGCGCGCTGGCACGTGGGGCTCGGCTGGTCGCTCGCCTGGACCAGCGACGTGAAGAACCTGTGGGCCGTCGAGTGGCTCCGCTGGCCAGGCTACGGACAGTTCTGGGGGCAGCTGGTGCGCGAGCACATGCGCTCGAAGAAGCGGCAGGTGCTCGACATGCGCGCCGAGCTCGATCCGGCGACCGGCCGGGTGAAGGCGTCCATCGACGCCATCGACGCCGACGATCGCTTCGAGGACCAGCTCGACGCCAAGATGACGGTCATCGGACCGCTCGGTACGAATGCAGAAAAGGACAAGAGCGCGCCGCCGCTCAACCCGGTGATGCGCCAGACCGCGCCCGGTCGCTACGAGAGCGATTTCGCGCTGCCGAAGTTCGGCTCGTACCTGCTCCACGGAACGCTCGAGAAGACGACCCACGACCCGAATCACCCCGAGCTTCCCGGCAAGAACGTGTCGGTGGCCGAGAGCTTCGGTCACGTGTCGAACCCCTATCCGCGCGAGTACCTCGCCCTCGAGCCGGACGTGCGCACCCTCGAGCGCGTGGCGGCCGAGACCGGTGG
>JAMFST010000778.1 GCA_026225435.1 Labilithrix luteola | reverse complement strand
GAACGCCCGCGTTCAGTTTGCCCGGCCCGGCTGGCTACAAACGCACGACGCCCTGGACGGCGAGAAGCTGTCCAGGGCGCGCGAAGCGAAACTTGCCGAGCGTGGCGCTACAACGGCGATGCGTCGGTCAAGTGCTGTCCTCGTCCGCCCGCATGGTCACGGCGCACGAAACGTCCGCGTCGGCCGCGCTGATCAAGCGGCCCGCGAGCTCCGGATCGAGAAGGAGCGAAACTAAATCGGTTGAAAGCTCACGCACTTGCGCCTCGCCGTTGTTCATGGGTCGCCCTTTCACGCCAAGCAGTACACTCAAAGAAGACCACGGCGACACTCGATCCTCAACCGAACAATAGCGCCCTGCGCGGCGTACAACCGTACAGGGCGCTGTCCAACCTTCGGATTCAGCCCGGTTCCTTATCGCCCGCCCCCATCGTCGCCGCACAGGCGACCTCCGACTCTGCCGCCGCCTGCAGCAGAGCGATGAGCTCCCCCTCGACCACCAGTGAAACGACTTCCGACGAAACTTCACAGCTCGGCGCCTGACGGATCTTCATGGAACATCTCCTCGTTCGTGTGAACAGCTGAACGAGAGGAAACCACGAAGCGAACAGGGGCATCAACTCCTCGTCACGCGTCCGCTTTCTCCCACACCCGGTCCTCGAGAAAACGCTCCAGATCCGCGCTCTTCACGCGGAACCGCTGAAACTCCGCCAGCTCCGCTCTCACACGATCGCCGCGCGCACGGTCACGCTGACGAAAATCCTCGATCATGCCGCGGACAGTGCGCTCGCCGTACCAGCGGGATTTGAGATCCGCGATCACGCTCGCGCCTTCGTCGGCCGGGACGATGCCCTGCTCCACGAGGTGGTCGACGGCGACGCGGAGGTGGACGAGCGGCTCGGTCACACCTTTGTACGGAGCGGTCGTCTCGTGCAGGAGGGTGACCTCGTCGTCCTGGAAGTCCTCCTCGTCGACGAAGCGCTGGTACACCTCGCCGTAGCCACGCATGCCGAGCGGGGACATCTCGCGGGCGCGGATGGCGCCCATCGACGACAGACCCCAGACCTTCCAGCCGGCGGCGAGGGCGTCGCGCAGCTCGGCGTGGCCGACGGCGAGGTGGTCGTGGAAGACGCCGTCGACGACCACGAGGACGCCCGCGACGGGCTGGCTCGCGAGGAGCTCGGGGACGTCGCGACGACGCACCGGGCGGCGCACGTCGAACGGCGCGACCAGCGACCGGGCGCGCGGGCTGCTCGCGAGGGTGGGGCCGGCGTACATGACCAGCGGCCGGGTGGCCGGTGCTTCTTCAGTTTTGCTTCGCATGATCCCTCAGGCGGCGACCGACGCGGACGATCCCTTCGCCGAACAGCTCGAGACCGGGGACGATGAGGCGGACCACCTGCAGGTCGTCGTCCGGAGCGGTGTACGCGACGCGGAGCACGCGGGGGAGGCCCTGGGCGCGGAGGCGGTCGATGAGCAGCTGCTCGCACGCCTCGATGGTGGTGACCGTGGCCGTGTGGTCGGCGATGGCGGAGAACGGGACCTTGCGGGTGGCGTCGTTGGCCTTGGCGACCACCTTGGCGACGAAGGCGCGCTTCTTCTCGGCGTCCCAGTCGGCGAAGCGATCGTAGTGGCCTTGCAGATCGTCGCGGCCGCCGTGGATGAACGAGAGGCGGCTCTGGGCAGCCTCGGACACGGCGCGGATGAAGGCGACGCCGGCGTGCGGGTGGCAACCGAAGCCGCCGTTGAGGAGGTGCGGCGCGAGGGCGTCGGGATCGTTGATGACGGCGGTGACGTAGGCGACGCCGAAGACGTTGTCGGCGGAGCGGACGTAGAGCTCGAGGCCGGCGTCCTCGACGAGGCGAACGAGCTCCCGCGCTGGGCCTACGACGCTCTGCAGATCGACCAGCGCGCTGGTCTCGCGCACCGCCTCGAAGGAGCGGACGTCGCGCTCGATCAGCTCGGCGAGGGCGTGGACGGTCGCCTCGCGGACGGTGTTGCCGGAGGCGAGGCCGTTGGAGCTGGTGCCGAAGAGCCCCTGGAAGCCGGGGTGCGGGCGGAACGGGAGGAAGACCAGCTCCGCCGGGACGAGCATCTCCTCGCCGGTGACGATGTCGTGGGCGCGGACACACTCCATGGGCGCATCGAGGAGAACCTTGGCGCCGAGCTTGGGGCACAGATCGAGGACGGCGTCGGGGCGCTCGCGACCGTCGAGGACGTCGCGCGGGGTGGCGGTGATGCGCGCGACCTTCGAGCCGCCTGGCTCGGCGAGCGCGAACTCGATCGCCTCCATGTACGCGCCGATGTGCGCCTCGATGGGGCGCAGCCCCTTGCCGGCGTTGACGCACAGCGAGCCGAGGGCCGCGGTGGGGCGGATGCTCGTGGACACCGGGATGCCGGGCCGATCGAGCCGCGTGATGTCCGTGACGCGGGTGATGCCGAGACGCTCCGCCCACTTCCTGGCGTGGCCGAGCGTGACCTCCGGCGGAACCGAGCGAAGGCTGGAGCTGAGTCGAACAGGGTCAGTCATGCGCCCGGCTGACTTACCACCGCACTCGCAGCCAGAGCACCGAGAAGGTGGTCAGAAACCGCGGAGATGGCTGCACGGCTAGGGAGCGGGTGAGGAGCCCTACTTCTGTAGGGCGACGACCCCCGACCGACGACGTGCGGCCATATCCGCGGTTTATGACCGCCTTCTCACTTGAGGTCGATGTCGACGCGGCGGTCCTGCTGCCAGCCCTGCTCGTCGGTGCCGGTAGCGTCGAGCTTGCCGCGCGAGGTGGTGCTGACCTGAGCGGCGGCGACGCCGTCCTGGGTCAGGTACGCCTTGACGGTGTTGGCGCGCGAGCCGCCGAGCGCCATGTTGTACTCCTGCTCGCCGCGCGGATCGGCGCGGCCGACGAGGTGCAGCTGGCGCCCCTTGAGCGGACCGGTGGTGACGCAGGTGGCGATCTGGTGGAGCACGTTGCGCTCGTCGGCCGGCAGGGTGGCGTCGTCGAAGTTGAACTTCGGCGCGGTCGCCGGGTTGTTCACCTCGATCTTGCAGGCGGCAAAGTCGCCCGACAGCTGCATGTTCTGCGTCGTGGTCGGCGTGGCCTGCGCGCTCACCTGGGTGGAGGTGGTCTCGGTGGTGGCGCTGGCGGGGGCGACATGCTCGTCATGAGCGCAGCCGGCGAGAGCCGCAGCGGCAACGAGGGTGGTCGGGACCATGAGCTTGACGAGGAGAGTATTCATGAGCGCCCCCTCAGCAAGCGCCGCACCAGGATCGCGGATCGACGATTTCCCGAGATTTCCTCCGGCCAGGTCGGCTGGAAGCGAGTCGTTTCGAATCGTTCGAGGCGCGGTGTGTCAATTCGACTCGCTCGGCCTTGGCGGGGATCGCAACTTTTCGCTCGCGGCGGGGAAACGTCCGGTAAACCCGGGCGCGATGATCACACGAAGGCTCCGGCGTCGGGCAGCGCTCCGCTCCTGACGTCCGGAGCCATGACCATCAACGTGAGCGGTTCCAGCTCCGTCATCCTGCGCTAAGCCTCACGCCATGCGCGTCCTCGCCATCTGTGGAAGCCTGCAGGCCGAGTCGACCAACCTGGACCTCCTGCGCCTGGCGCAGAAGCGTGCGCCCGCCGGGATGGACATCGAGATCTTCGACGGCCTGCGCCACCTGCCGCTCTTCAATCCGGACATCGAGACCGCGCCGGAGCCGGTGAAGACCTGGCGCGCCGCGCTCTCGGCGACTGACGCCGTGCTCGTCGCCACGCCCGAGTACGGGCACAGCCTGCCCGGTGGACTGAAGAACGCCATCGACTGGGTGATCGGCACCGGCGAGCTCGAACGGAAGATCGTCGCCATCACCGCGTCCGCCGCGGGCGAGGGGCGCGGCTTGCTCGGGCTCGAGGCGCTCAACGGCACCCTCGGCGCGGTGAGCGCGCGCATCGTCGGCGGCGCGCCGCTGGTGCGTGGACCGCGGCAAGAAGCGCAGCTGGTGGAGCTGCTCGACGAGCTGGCGCAGGCGGTGGCCACTCGCGCGAGCTGACCCGCGGCCGGAGCTAGGTGCGCGGCCGCCCCTTCACCGCTCGCGCGCAACGCTGACCGAGCGCGCGCACCGCCGCGATCAGCTCCGGCGGCTCCTGCACCTCGAAGTCGACCCCCAGCATGCACAGGTGCTCGGCGAGCCGCTCGACGGATCGGGCCCCCAGGTGGAGCGTGCAGGCGCGCGGGCCGTCCGGCTCGATCCTCGCCGCATCGGCCGGCATCTTGTCCGCCACCTCCGCTGCCGCCGCGTGCACGCGCACCTTCGCCGTGTACCGATAGGGACCGCTCGTCACCGCGTCCGCCACCAGGGCCTGCGCCAGCCGCGGCAGCGGACGGCGCACGAAGCGACCGCCGGCGCGACGCTGCTGGAGCACGCGATCGAGCCGGAACGTCCGCCAGTCAAGGCGCCCTTCGTCCCAGGCGAGCAGGTACCAGCGACGCGCGACGCAGACGAGCCGGTGCGGTTCGACCGACCGGTCGCTCTCGGCGCCGTCGTGCGCGCGGTAGCGGAGGCGCAGCCGCTCGTCGTCATGACAGGCGACGGCGATGGCCGCGAGCAGCTCCGCGTCGACGGTCGCCTCGCCCACCGGGGTGAGCGCGACGGTCGAGCGGCGCAGCGCCTCGATGCGGTGGTGCAGCCGTCGAGGGACGATCTGCCCGAGCTTGGCGAAGGCACGCAGCGACACCTCCTCGATACCGGAGATGGCGCCCAGCGCCGAGGTGAGCAGCCCGAGCGCCACGGCCACCGTCTCGTCGTCGGCGAGGAGCAGCGGCGGCATCGAGGTCCCGCGCCCCATCCGGTAGCCGCCGCCGGTGCCGGCGCTCGCCTCCACGTGGTAGCCGAGGCTTCGGAGCCGATCGACGTCGCGCCGCACGGTGCGCACGTCGACCTCGAGCCGCGCCGCGAGATCGCCGCCGGGACATTCGCGCTGCGCCTGGCAGAGAGCGAGCAGCTGGAGCAGGCGCGCCGAGGTCTCGAGCATGGCGAGCATCATGCCCGAGGCCGCGGACAGAACCTGTCCGCGAGCGCTCGTAGGGTCTCGCCATGACCGATCTCCTCGTCCCCTTCCGCATCGACATCCCCGACTCTGCCCTGCTCGACCTCCACCAGCGGCTCGACGCCACCCGCTGGCCCGACGAGCTCCCCGGCATCGACGGCGCCCACGGCATCCCGCTCGCCACAGTGCGCGAGCTCGCCGAGCAGTGGCGCCACCGCTTCGACTGGCGGCGCGCCGAGGCGCGGCTCAACGCCCTGCCGCAGTGGACGACGTCCATCGACGGGCAGGACGTGCACTTCCTCCACGTCCGCTCCTCCTCGCCTCACGCCTTCCCGCTGGTGCTGACCCACGGCTGGCCAGGCACGGTCGCCGAGTTTCTCGACGTCATCGGCCCGCTCACCGAGCCGCAGCTGCACGGAGGCCGCGCCGAGGACGCCTTTCACGTCGTCGTCCCGTCCCTCCCCGGCTTCGGCTTCTCCGGCCCCACGCGCGAGCGCGGCTGGGACGCCACCCGCATCGCCCGCGCATGGGCCACGCTCATGCAGCGCCTGGGCTACACGCGCTACGGCGCGCAGGGGGGCGACTGGGGAGCGCTGGTGACGCGCGAGCTCGGCTTCGTCGATCCCGCGCACCTCGTCGGCGTGCACCTGAACAACCTGCTGGCGCCGCCGACCGACGACGGCCAGGGGCTGACCGCTCTCGAGCAGGCACACCTCGCGCGCGCTGCCGAGTTCCAGCGTGACGGGCGGGCGTACCTGGCGGTCCAGGTCTCGCGCCCCCTGACGCTCGCCTACGGCCTGAACGACTCGCCCACGGGGCTGCTCGCCTGGATCGGCGAGAAGCTCCTCACGTGGACCGATGCGCCGATGGACCGCGATCTGCTGCTCACGCACGTCTCCATCTACTGGTTCACGCGCACCATCGCGTCGTCCGTGCGCCTGTACGCCGAGGGGGGCTGGCTGTTCGGAGCGCCGCAGGTCTCGTCGATACCGATGGCGGTCGCCGTGGGGCCGCGGGACATGATGCCGGCCGTCCGCCGCTACGCGGAGCAGACGAACCACATCGTGCAGTGGACCGAGCTGCCGCGCGGCGGGCACTTCGCCGCGAGCGAGGTACCGGAGCTACTCGTCGCCGACGTGCGCTCGTTCTTCGCGCGTTACCGCTGAACGGAAGGGTCGAAGGAAGCGCGGCTAATGAGCCGCACTCACTCAAGACGCGACGCGTCTAGACGTCACAACGCAGCGTAATTTGGCTGTGTTCATGACGCGTCGCGTGACGCGTGCGGGCATTGACACGCCGCGAAGTAAATGTGACTCACTAGTTCGTCGCGGCCATCCGGCGCGTACGAATGGACGTTCCAGAAGGGGAGCAGGCAAAGATGACGTCGCGGTTCGGGCGGCACGGCGTGATGGGGCTGGTGGGGCTGGAGGCCATCGTCCTCGTGCTCGGCATCGTGACCTTCATCGCCTTCGGCCTGGTCATCGACCATCGCTCACCGGAGCCGGTCTTCTTCACCCTCGAGAACATCTTCAACCTGCTGCGCGGCGCCGCGGTGCTCGGGCTGCTCGGCCTGGGCATGACGGTGGTGGTCATCCAGCGCGGGATCGATCTCTCG
>JAMFST010000777.1 GCA_026225435.1 Labilithrix luteola | reverse complement strand
TTGCGGGTGGTCTCGTTGCCGGCGACGGTGAGCACCATGAAGTAGGGGTCGAGCTGCTCGTCGGTCAGCACCTGCCCGTCGAGCTGCCCGGACACCAGGTTGCTGACCAGATCGTCCTGCGGCGCCTGGCGCCGCTCGGCCGAGAGCTGGTGGTAGGCGGAGAAGAGCCAGTCGCGCGCGGCGCTCTTCTGCGCGGGCGTGGCCTGGGTGTCGCTCATGGTGTTGGCGTGGCCGACGATCGACTCGCGCAGGTGCTCGGGGAACCCCATGAGGTCGGAGATCACCGTCATCGGCAGGCGCACCGAGACCGCCTCGACCAGATCGAAGGGGGTGCCCCGCGGCGAGGCATCGAGCAACGCACGCACCGTCCGCCGGATGTACGGCTCCAGGTCGTCGAGGCGCTTCTTGCGAAAGCCGGGGGCACCGATCTCGCGCAGCTTCCCGTGCAGCGGCGGATCCGAGTTGTGCAGGCTGGGGAACCCCGTCCCCTCGGCCCGCTCGTCCTTGATCTGCGTGCCGCGCGCGCTGGAGAAGAGCTTCGGATCGCGCATCACCTGGAGGACGTCGCGGTGGCGGGTGACGGCGTGGAAGCCCGGCCCGCCGGGCTCCGGGTTGAAGTGCACCGGATCGCGCTCGCGGAGCTCGGCGAAGGCCTGGTGGTGGCGCCCCTCGGCGAAGAGGCGCAGGTCGAGCAGATCGATGGAAGGCGTGGTCATCGCGGACGCTCCTTGCCGAAGATGGTGACGAACCAGATGTGCCCGCAGGTCCGCGCCAGGCGCTCGATCTCCGGCCTCTTCGGAGCGCTGGGGCGCAAGCCAATCTTCACGAACGCGAGCTGCTCGGTCATCGAGCCGAGAGCCTCGGCGGTGTCGAGACAGGACAGCTCCGGATCGATGAGACCGGCGCGCTGCAGGCGCGTCAGCCAGTGCTCGGTGCGCGAGATGAACGTGTCGCGCTGGCGGAGCCACAGCTGCAGGAACGAGGAGCTCGCCCCTCCGTGCGAGGCGGCCTCGCGCATGACGCGCAGGAGGTGGCGATGCCGGGCGTAGGTGAGGAAGAACGCCAGGTTGCTCTCGATGAGATCCGCTTCGCTGGGGGCCGCACCGACCGGTGGGCGGCGGCGCGAGTCGCGGCGCACTTCCTCGATGAGCGGCTCGAGGATGGCGAAGAGGATCTCGTCCTTGTCCTTGAAGTGGCGGTAGAAGTTGCCGTGAGAGGTGCTGGCGCGCGCGACGATGTCCGAGACGCGCGTGCGCTGGTACCCGAGCTCGCCGAACATGACGCTGCCGGCGGAGATCAGCGACTCGCGCATCGCCCGTCCCTTGGGCGTGAGGCGCAACGGGGAGGAGTCCGTCCGCTCCACCGGCGGGGACGCGGCCGTCTCGCTCGAGCGCGCGGTCGTCACGCGCGCCATCGGTCCCGTCGTGATGCTGACATCATCGTCACTTTTTATAGCCCGTCGCGTCAAGACGCGGAAGGGAAAATCGACCTGGTGTCGACTCGCGAGCGGCGGCTCGCTCGTCAGCCGCGACGCCACGAAGCTGCCGTCGCAAGCGACGAACGAGCTCATCCAGGGGCTAGCAGCTGACGGACGAGGGGAAGACGCTCCGGCTACACGGCGCGATCGGGCTCGCTCGTCAGCCCGGATGCGGCACGTGCCGACGTCACGTCCGCCGGGATCGACGTGTACCCCCGCGCGGCGATCGTCGAGGCGCGGGCGCGGTACGACTCGGGCTCCACGGGGGCCCAGGTGGCGAGGCCGTCGACGTAGCGATTGAACATGCAGAATGCGGCAGCGATGAGGACCGTGTCGTGGATCTCCTGATCGCTCGCCCCCTCCGTCCGCGCGCGCTCGACGTGCTCCGGGCGGACGTTCTTCCCGCCCTGCTGCACCTGCGCCGCGATGGCGAGGAGCGCGCGGAGCTTGGGGGAGATGCGGGCGGTCTCGAAGTCGCGCTTCACCGCGGCGACGAGGTCCTCGTCTCCGTCGAGGTGGGCCGCGGCGACCGCTCCGTGGCTGGTCTGGCAATAGAAGCAGTCGTTCTGTGACGAGACGAAGGTGGCAATCAGCTCACGCTCTCCCGGCGAGAGCGTGCCCGGCGCGTGGAGGAGCACGTGGGCGAGCTCGCAGAGCGGCTTGGCCGTCTCCGGACGCACGGTGAACAGGCCGCGAATACCGGGCAGTCCTTCGGGGATGGCGACGTAGGGCATGCGCGACCCCGGTGCAGGGGCCGTGCCGGCTCATCTGCGGGGCGAAGTCGCGCAAGTCCCGGGGTCACCTGCGCCAGGACGTGCCAGCGGTCACGGTCGCCGCGATCCGGTTGTCGCGGTGCGCGCGCTTCAGGACCCGCCGGCCGGCGAGGGGAACTGACGGTCGATGTAGCAGAGCCCCTGCGAGTTCAGGTGCCCCTGGGTCGACTGCGTGTACCGCATGAAGTCGTAGTAGTCGCGAATGCCCGTGCAGCTCGCGGTGGAGAAATCGGCCGGCGTGGTGCCGGTGCAGGTGCCGCTCGGATCCTGCGGGACGCTGAGCGTGTCGAAGGACATCGCGCCGTTGCCCGGCGGGGTGTACTCGGCCGCCTCGCAGTCGCGCCAGGGCATGACCACGTGGTTCTTGTCGGTGAAGGGGTCGAAGGGGACGCCGATCATGTCCTCGACGTGCGCCACCGGGTCGGTCACGCCGATGTACTGCGCGGCGATCTGGTCCCAGTGCACCGGGGTGTCCTCCTCGAAGCTCTCCCAGAACGGGTGATCCATGTGGACCGTGACCTGCTCGATGTCGCTCTGGCTGGGCGAGACCTGGACGCCGCGGATGGTGGCGTTGGTCTGCTCGCTCAGGGTGTAGTTGATGCAATTGACGTAGTTCGTCGGCGTCGAGAACCCGAGCTGGAAGGTCATCGTCTGCGGCAGCTGGGTGAAGTCGTAGGCGCCGGCGGAGGTGCCGCCGCTCGCGTTCGTCTCCGTGCACATGGCAAAGTCCCCGGTGGCGCCCGGCGTGTCACCGGCCCAGGTGGCGGTGCCGTAGTAGTAAACGCTGTATCCGTTCTTCACCATCAGCTGGTAGTCGGCCTGCTCGCTCGCATCGAGGTTCACGTTGATGGCGCTGCCATCGCCGGGAGCCTGCACCGTGCTGAAGCCGAAGCCGTACTGGACGGTCGGGTCGAAGGCGGCATTGCCGTTGTCGTTCTGGCTCGTGATGGTGGTGAGCGCCACGGCCTGCTCGCCGCCGCCCCCCTTGCCGTCGAGCGTGCCCCCCTTGTGCAGGTCGACGACGAACGGGCCGTCCGCGTGCGCCACCTGGGCGCCGTGCTGCGACTGGTCCGACGGGCTCTTGTTGGGATCGGACCAGAGCGTCACGTGGTCGACGACGACGATGTACTTCTCGATCTTGAAGCTCCAGCCATCCACCATCCAGGTCGAGGACGGATCGAAGGGCGGGTAGGGATAACCCGAGATGGCGTTGACCTCGCCGGAGGCGGTGATGACGATGCCGCCCGCGCCGGGGTCGACCGGCGCCACGAAGGTCTTCAGCTGGTGCCCGTTGCCGTCGCTGATCGAGTCCGCAGCCGGCGTGTCGTAGGTGGTTGGCTTGGTGCCGGTGGTGTTGCTGGTGTCGTCCGAGCTGGAGCAGGCGGCGACGCCGGCGACACCGAGGAAGAGAAACGAAGGTAACGAGCGGTTCATGAGCAACTCCGTGGGAGATTGGTGTTCATCTGTTCATTTGGTGAATTGAAGGGTGTAGGCGGCGGTTCCCCCGGTGCGGATGCCGGTGAACAAGGTGGCCCCCTGCGTCGACCCCGCCCCCGAGCCGAGGCTGGTGTCGGGGATGCAGTACCGGGCGTTGCCGTCGATCGAGCTCGGGTCGGTCTCGCAGGCGTCGGTCGACACCAGCGGCAAGGTCGAGAAGTCGATGGGGACGTTGAACCAGCCGCGCGGATCCACGGTCACCGTCAGCTGCCCTCCGGCGAAGAGCGGCTGGCTGATCCCGCCCGCCTCGATGATCCGCTCCTTGCAGATGGGGTTCAGGCCCGGCTGCGACGGATCGCTGACGGGGATGCCGCGATTGAGCTGATCGATGGTGACCGTGGCCGCGAAGGTGAACTGCGCGCCATCGGTCTGGCGCGTGGCGGTCCCCTGGAGATCGACGATGTCGGGGATTCCCGAGCCGGTGTTGATCGGGTCGTCGACGTCGCCGGTGGTGAGCCACAGCTCCCAGCTCTGGGCGAGATCGGCGGTGCCGTTGCCCATGACGCTGAAGGGCTGCGGCGTGGTCGACAGCAGGTTCAGCTCCACGGTGCCGGGGACCTGCGCGGCGTAGATGCCGCTGCTGATGCACTCGGGGCTGTCGAAGGTCGGGCCCGCGGGCGCCTCGTTCAGGTAGAGGCCGCCGATGTACATCTGCGCGAAGGTGAGCTGGATGGTGTAGCCGTCGACGGTGAACGGATCCCCGGCGCCGCTGGCACCCTGGGCGTAGGCGGGGAATGTGATCAGCTCGTCACCGGTGGTGCCGCAGGAGATGGCGCAGACGCTGGCGAAGCCGAGGAGCAGAGGCGCGAGCGCCTTCTTCACGAGGGGCCTCACTTCGAACCTCCGAAGGTGGCGGCGAGCGAGAGGAACAGCTGCTGCGGTGCGCCGGCGGTGAAGGAGCGCTCGGGGGCGAGCGTGGGGCGCGCCTGCGAGTGGAAATCCGAGGCGTAGTTGTACTCGCCGAGCTTGTACTGAGCGTTGAAGAGGTTCTGGCCGGCGAAGCGGACGGTCCAGATGTCCCAGCCGAGGGAGAGCGAGGCGTCGGAGACGAAGATGACGTCGCTGGTCTCGCTGAAGGGGAGGGGACGCGGGCCGACGTAGCTGACGCCGTAGCCGAGCGTCGCGCGCACGGGGCGGTGCAGGAGGCGCCACGGCAGGTCGTGGAAGAGCGCGGCGTCGGCGCGCAGGACCAGGTTCGGCACGTAGGGGACGAGCAGGCCCGTGTCGTCGAAGGTGGCGCGCACCAGCGTCGCGTTGGCCGCGATGTCGAAGAACGAGCCGCGCGCGCGGGCCGAGCCGGCCCACCCGAGGCGCGTGGAGCCGGTGGAGAGCGTGCTGCGCCCGGCGGTGGGATCGAAGAGGAGGTCCTGGTCCGAGTGGGTGCGGAAGAAGACCGACTTGGCCACCACGCTGGTCCCGCGGACGTCGTTCTCGTAGGAGAGGCCGACGTCCTGCGACTGGACCTTCACGAACGGCGTGAGCAGCCCCTGCGCCACGTAGCTCGGGTCGACCGAGCGGACGCCGTCGCCGACGCTGCCGGTGAGCTGCAGGTGGGCGACAGGGCCGGCCACCAGCGTGGCGCGCGGCATGACCACGCCGCTGCCGGTCGACGAGCGCGCCACCGGCTCTCGGTAGACGCCGTGCTCGAGCTCGCTCAAGCAGGGCTGGTCGACCTCGAGGTACTGCTTCGACGGGCTGTCGACCCCTTGCTGCGCGTTGACGGCGCAGTTGTTGAGGACGTCGAAGAGGAACATGTCGGCGCGCACACCGCCGCGCAGCGCCAGCCAGGGGGCGAGGCGCACGTTGCCGTCGACGTACACGCCGATGTCGGCGAGCGTGGAGGTGAGGTCGGCCTCGGTCAGGTACGGGTCGCCGTTGGCGGCCATGTCCCGGTACTGCGTGGAGGTCGTGTGATCGACGCGGGCGAAGTAGCCGCCCTCGATCTCCTGCTTCATCTTGAGCACCTCGCCGTGCCAGCGGGCGAAGCCGCGCGCGCCGATGGTCTGCTCGCTGAACTCGAAGTCGTTGAGGTCGCCGCGCTGCGCGTGCGGTGACTGCGTGGTCAGCTGCACGTCCTGGAGGAAGCCGGTGAAGTTCTCCCGCAGGCGCATCGAGCGATCGATGACGAAGACCTGCTGCGAGACGTCGACGTCCTTGAAGTGGTTCTCGTAGGTCACCGCCAGGTGCGCGCGGGTGGCGGTGTTTCCGGATTGCGAAGGATCCTCGGTGCCGTAGAAGCCGACGCGGCCGGACTGGTAATCGTCCTGCCGGACCACACCGGCGGAGTTGTATTCGGTGGCGTAGGCCACGGCGCTGAGGCGCAGGACTCCTCGGTCGCCGACCTTGATCTCGTACTGGGCAATGCCGGTTCCGCGCTTGGCCTGGCGATTCGAGCCGAAGCCGTCGGTCGTGTAGTACTCGGCCGCGCCGAAGGTGCCGGTGGGGGCGTCTTCCGGGCCCCACATCGTGAGGAATCGCTGCGTGCCGAAGCTGCCAATCGTGTACTCGCTGGTGAGCCCGCGCTTCTCGAGGCCGAGGTGGAAGTCGGCGCTCCCGGCGACGGCGAAATCCCCTTGCTGCGGCGCGTACGGCCCCTCGAGAACGCGTACCGACTGGATCAGCTCGGGGAGGATGAAGTGCGTGTCGGCATATCCATTGCCGTGGTAGTTGCCCGCGTCGTTGATGGGGACGCCGTCGACGGAGAGCTCGAGATCCTGCCCTTCGTGAGCGTCGAAGCCGCGCAGGAACACCTGCTCGGCGTGGCCCGAGCCCCCCTCGTTGGTGAGGAGAAAGCCGGGCGCGAGCTTGAGCGCATCGGAGGCGTTGGCGCGGGGGACCGCCTTCAGCTCACCGACGTCCACCTGGTAGTCGGACGTCCCGTGCGAGCGCGCCTCGAGCCGCCCGCCGATGATGGTGACGGTCTCGGCGGCGGCAGCAGCGGCGGCATCAGGCGGCGCGCCGCCATCGGGTGATTCCGGCGGCGGGGCACCGGCGTCGGCGGGCGGAGGTGGAGCTGCCGGGGGCGCACCGGCGTCGACCGGCGCCGCGGGGACCGCGACGGGCGTGACCGGCGGAGCGAAGTGGAAAGGGACGCGGATCCGGCTGGCCACCGGCTGCCCGTTCCGCTGCGCCGGGGTGAAGGTCCATTGCCAGGCGGCGCGCGTGGCGGCCGAGTCGAAGGGGGCGCCACCCGGCGCGATCGTCTCGACCTGCGACACCAGACCGTCGACACCGACGGTGACGGTGAGGACGACGTCTGCCACGTCGGCGCCGGCCGGGACGCCGGAGGGATAGTCGGCGTCGACC
>JAMFST010000776.1 GCA_026225435.1 Labilithrix luteola | reverse complement strand
GCTACCCGCTCGTCGACGGGCAGGGAAACTACGGCTCGATCGACGGCGATCCGGCCGCCGCCTACCGCTACACCGAAGCGCGCCTCACCCGCATCTCGGCCGAGCTCCTCGCCGACATCGACAAGGAGTGCGTCGACTTCCAGCCGAACTACGACGACCGCGAGACCGAGCCGCGCGTGCTTCCGGCGCGCATCCCGAACCTGCTGGTCAACGGCTCCGGCGGCATCGCCGTCGGCATGGCGACGAACATCCCGCCGCACAACCTCGGCGAGGTCCTCGACGCCACCGTACATTTGATCCGCAATCCGGGGGCGCCGATCGAAGATCTGATGCGCTTCGTCCCGGGGCCGGATTTCCCCACCGCCGGTCTCATCTACGGGCGCGCCGGCATCGAAGCCGCGCAGCGCACCGGGCGCGGGACGATCATCATGCGCTCGCGCATGATCGTCGAGAAGGTGATGGGCAAGGGTGAGCGCGAGCAGATCGTGGTCACCGAGTTCCCCTACCAGGTGAACAAGGCGCGCGTTCACGCCAAGCTGGGCGAGCTGATTCGCGAGAAGAAGATCGAAGGGATCAGCGAGGTCCGCGACGAGTCGGATCGCGACGGCATCCGCTTCGTCGTCGAGCTGAAGAAGGACGTCCTTCCGCAGGTGGTGATGAACCACCTGTACCGGATGACCGATCTGCAGACGACGTTCGGCGTCATCAACCTGGCCATCGTCGCCGGGCGCCCCGCGGTGCTCACGCTCAAGGAGACGCTCGCCGCCTTCATCGAGCACCGGCGCGACGTCGTCACCCGCCGCACTCGCTTCGAGCTCCGCCAGGCCGAGGCCCAGCGCGAGATCGTCGAAGGTCTCGGCATGGCCACCACCGAGGTGGACCTGGTCGTGAAGACCATCCGCGCCTCGCGTGATCCCGAGATTGCTCGCGAAGCCTTGATGAAGCTCCCGCTCAAGGGGCTGGAGGCGTTCGTCACCCGCGCCGGTCGTCCGGAGAGCGAGATCGCAGCGGCCAAGGCGCGCGGCGACTACTTCCTCTCCGAGCGGCAGGCCAAGGCCATCCTCGAGATGCGCCTCTCGCGCCTCACGGGTCTCGAGCAGGAGAAGCTGGCGACCGAGTACGGCGAGCTGTCCGACACCATCGCGCGCCTCAAGGGGATCCTCGGCGACGAGAAGGTGCTCTTCGACGTCATCGTGATGGAGCTCGAGGAGATCCGCTCGAAGTACGCCGACAAGCGGCGCACCGAGATCGTCCTCGACGGCGCGGAGATCAACGAAGAAGACCTGATCCAGGAAGAGGAGATGGTCGTCTCGGTGTCCCACGCCGGGTACATCAAGCGGACGGCGACGGCCGACTACCGGGCGCAGAAGCGCGGCGGCAAGGGAAAGATCGGCATGGAGGCGCGGGAGGAAGACTGGGTCAGCCAGCTCTTCGTCGCCTCGACGCACGCCTACGTCTTCTTCTTCAGCGACAAGGGGAAGGTCTACGTCAAGAAGGTCTACGAGATCCCGCTCGCGGCGCGGAACGCCAAGGGGCGCGCGATCGTGAACTTCGTCGGCATGGAGCCGGGCGAGAAGGTGCGCGCGGTCGTCGAGATTCCCAAGATCGAGAAGGGGAAGTTCGTCGTCACGCTCACGCGCCGCGGGCAGATCAAGAAGACCGAGCTCGACGAGTACGAGAACTTCCGCGAGAAGGGGATCATCGGGGTGAAGATCGAGGGGGACGACCAGCTCCTCTCGGCGGCGCTCACCGACGGCACGCGCGAGTTCCTCATCGCCACCCGCCAGGGGCAGTCGATCCGCTTCCCCGAAGATCAGGTGCGCGCCACCGGCCGCTCGACGATGGGCGTGAAGGCCATCGACGTCGACGACAACGACGAGGTGGTCGACATGGCCGTCACCGAGAGCGAGCGCTCCTACGTGCTCGCGGTGTGCGAGAAGGGCTACGGCAAGCGCACGCACATCGACGAGTTCCGCGTGCAGAACCGCGGCGGCAAGGGGATCATCCTCATCGACGCCAGCGACCGCAACGGGCCGGTGGTCGACGTCATGCTCGTCCGCGAGAAGGACGAGATCATGGTGATGACCGATCGCGGTCAGAGCCTGCGCACCCGCGCCTGGGAGGTCCGCGAGACCGGTCGTAACGCTCAGGGCGTGAAGATCATGGCGGTCGACGGCGAGGAGCGCATCGTCGCCGTCGAGCGCATGGCCGAGAGCCCCGAGGAGGTCGCCGACGAAGGCGGCGGCGGTGAGGGCGGCGAAGGCGGCGAGCCGAGCAGCGGCGCGGCTGGAGCCGACGGCGAGGGCGGCACGCCG
>JAMFST010000775.1 GCA_026225435.1 Labilithrix luteola | reverse complement strand
GCAAGACGGGGGACAACACCGCGGCGGTGGCCGAGGGCCTCGAGAAGACCGCGGGGCTCATCACCAGCGCGGCGGCGATCATGGTGGCGGTGTTCGCCGCCTTCGCGCTGGCGCACGTCATCCTCATCCAGGCGGTCGGCTTCGGGATGGCCATCGCCGTGGCGCTCGATGCGACGCTCGTCCGCGTTCTGTTGGTGCCGGCGACGATGCGTCTGTTCGGTGATGCCAATTGGTGGGCACCGCGGTTCATGGGTGGTCACCCGGTGGAAAAACATCCGCCGGTAGCCGCGCCGGAGCCGCCGCTAGCTCCCTGAAATCGCTGCCGAGCGCGTTGGTACGCCAGCTGCTTAGGAACTCTCCGTCGCCGGGAATAAAGCGGCGCGGAGAGAGAAGACCATGGGTGAGCTTCAGCGGAACCGGCTGCGGATCGCGTTCGTCTGCGACACGATCCAGGGAGAGCTCGGCGGCGGTGTCGTGGCCGCGCGGCACTTCGTGGATCAGCTGCGCAAGGAGCACGACGTGACGGTGGTGGGCTCGGATGCTTACGGCGATTCGCAGATGCGGATGGCGGGCTTCCAGCTGCCGCTCGATTCGATGAAGAAGATGAGCTTCGTCATGAGCCGCCCCGATCGGCACAAGCTCGACGAGGTGATGCAGAACGTCGATCTGGTGCACCTGCAGATGCCCTTCTGGCTCTCGTTCGCGGCGCGCGCGGCGGCGGAACGCGCGGGCAAGCCCATCGTGGCCGCCTTCCACGTGCAGCCGGAGAACGCGCTGATGAACATCGGGGTGCGCTCGCCTTTGCTCCACGACGCGCTCTATCGCCTGTGGATCGACGGCCTGTACAACCACGCGACGGCGGTGATCTGCCCGACCAACTTCGCGGAGAGGAAGCTGCGCGCCCACGGCCTCTCGGCGCCGACCTTCGTGCTCTCCAACGGCGTTCCGGCCGACGTGCTCCCCATGCGCGCCCGCGCGGAGAAGCCGGCCGAGCTCGCGGACAAGATCGTGGTGCTCTGCGTCGGGCGGCTGGCGGCGGAGAAGCGGCAGGATCAGGTGATCGAGGCGGTGGCTCGTTCGCGCTATCGCGACCGCATCCACCTGGTGCTCGCCGGTGGCGGACCGCGCGAGGAAGCGCTGCGGCGGCAGATGGACGAGGCGGGGATCGAAGGGGAGGTCGGCTTCGTCTCGCGCGAGCGGCTGCTTCATCTGTTCGCCATGGCGGACCTGATGGTGCACGCCAGCGAGGTGGAGCTGGAGGGGATCGCGGTGCTCGAGGCGATGCGCATCGGCTTGCCGGCGCTCGTCGCCGACGGGCCGGAGACCGCCGCGGGGGAGTTCGCGGCCAGCGACGCGTTCCGTTTTCGCGCGGGGGACCTGGAGTCGCTCACCGACAAGCTCGACGAGCTCCTCGATGCCCCCGCGCTCATCGAGCAGGCGCGAACGATCGTCCGCGACCGGGCCAGCTCGGCCACGCTCGACGTGGCGGCGAGCCGCTTGAGCTCCTTGTACAAGGCGATCGTCCGCAAGCCGGCGGCGCTGCCGGACCGACGTCACGTGTCGGTGCCCGGACAGCTCGAGGCGCTCCCCGCGCCCGCCGAGCAACCCGCCGAAGCGGCGTAGTCAGTTCCACCCAGGGAGCCCTTCGACCATCCAGGCGAAGCGGCTCTTGGCCATCGCGGCGACCGGTCCGTCGTAGCGGTGGCCGACGTTGCCGGCGGAGACGATCTCCGTCTCGACGCCGTGCTTCAGGAGCGTTCGCCTGGCCGGCGTCGCGTCGGCCACGCAGCCGTTCTGCGCGCAGACGAAGAGGACGCGCGGCGTGAATCCGGCGTCGCGCGCCCCCTTGGCGAAGCTCGCCGCGCGCGCGTCCGTCCAGCCGTCGTGGCCCCCTTCGACGAGGATGGCGCGAGGGAAGCGCGCCGGGTTGGCGCCGATGATGGGCACGCCGAGGATCGCGCCGAGGGAGAAGCCGGCATACACCGCCGGGCCGTCGTTGACGTGCGCTCCCCAGCGTTCGCGCGTCGCCGTCAGCGTGCGGTCGATCTCGCGCGCCGCCGTGTCACTGCCGGCGTACGTCCAGCGCTCGTCGCCGCGGGGTGCGTCCTTTCGCTGCTGTCCGCGCGGACAGACGACGAACGGATAGCCGTCGCTCACCTCGCCCCAGACGCTGCAGGTCCACTCCGGTCGATCGAAGTTCCCATGCACCGCCACCAGCACCGGCCGCGGCTCGCGCGCGCCGAGCGGCACGTCGACCTTCGCTGCGGAGATCGCCTGGGCGCCGAGATCGACCATCGCGCTCGACTCGACGAGCGCCTCGAGCTGCCCAGGCGAAGCGGCGTCGGCGGGCGCGTCGGCGAGCTCGATGTCACCGCCGTCGGGTGACGGGACGATCTCGACGCTGACCGGAGGCGCGGTCGTCTGCGCGGTCGGCGCTGGCGAGTGGCAGGCGCCGGCGACGACGAACACCCACGGAGGAAGCACCGACGGAGCCCGCGCGACACGCATCGTCCTCGGACGAGCGGCCGCGCGAAACGATCTTCAGTGCGGCCTCAATGACCGGGCACCTTCGCCAGCGCCGCCTTGCCGCGCGCGACCACCGCCTTCTGCCAGCGCTTCTCCTCCATCTCCAGCCGCGCCACCAGGGTGCTGGCGATCGCCAGGTTGCGGAACCACTTGGCGTCGCTGGGCACGACGATCCACGGCGCGTCCTCGGTCGACGTCTCCGCCATCAGGTCCTCGTAGGCGCGGCGGTAGTCGGGCCAGTGGCGCCGCTCCGACCAGTCACTCGGCGCCACCTTGTAGGCCTTGTTGGGATCGCGCTCCCGCTCCTCGAGCCGCTTCTTCTGCTCCTTCTTCGACAGGTGGAGGAAGAACTTCAGCACCAGCGTCCCCTCGGCGACGAGCATCGCCTCCCACTCGCGGATCTGCTGGTACCGCTTGGTCCACACGGCGCGCGGCACCGTCTCGTGCACCCGCGGGACGAGCACGTCCTCGTAGTGCGAGCGGTTGAAGATGGCGATCATGCCTTTTTCTGGCGTCTCGCGGTGCACGCGCCACAGGTAGTCGTGGTTGCGCTCGATCTCGGTCGGCTCCTTGAAGCTGACCACGCGGCACCCCTGCGGGCTCACCTGCTGCATCACGTGGCGGATGGTGCCGTCCTTCCC
This sequence comes from Labilithrix luteola, assembly GCA_026225435.1. GTDB lineage: Bacteria > Myxococcota_A > Polyangia > Polyangiales > Polyangiaceae > JAMFST01. The sequence goes on along the minus strand of JAMFST010000775.1, from coordinate 11,673 downwards.
CGAGGCGTCGAGCCCCTGGAGCACGATGAGGACGGAGCTCACCGCGGCGGCGTTGACCAGCGCCTGCAGCTCGTTGAGGCGCTCGTTGAGCGGCTCGAGCATCTTCTCCGCCTCGTGACGCGACACTCCGCCCGTGTCGGCGGGATCGAGCTTCTTCAGGGCGAGCTTCTCCCCGTGCTTCACGCGGATGACGCTAGGAGACGCAGTGGGTGTAGGCACGCCACCACTGTATTGCGGCTGCCCCCGCAGCGGTGCACGATCCGGCGGTGCGAACGATCCTGAAGAGCGCGACGTCGGGCAGCCTTGGTGTCGCCCTCCTCCTCGCCGCGGCGCAGGCGAACGCGGCCGACTGGTACGCCGATCCCACCGCCGCGGCCGGAGGCGACGGCTCGCAGCCGAAGCCGTTCGCCACCATCGCGGCGGCGCTCGCCGTCATGTCGCGCGGGGACACGTTGTGGCTCGCCAGCGGAACGTTCGACGAGGTGGTGAGCATCACCACGCATCTCCCCGGGACGACCGGGCGCACCACCATCAGCGCGCTCCCGGGAGCCAAGCCGATCATCGACGGGACCAGCGGCTCGTCGGCTGCCGGCTTCGTCGTGCAGACGGAGGTGCCGGACACCACGTTCCAGGGGCTCACCATCCAGAACGCGGTGAACGGCGCGCTGGGGATCCAGTTCTACTACGCCGACGGCGGGCAGGTGATCGACGTCACCACCACCAAGATGAGCAGCAACGCGGTGACGTTTTACTATTCCAGCCAGGGGCTGGTGAACGGCTGCACCCTGCAGGGGAACATCGGCGGTCGCAAGACGACCGGCACGGTGGTCACCAACAACGAGGTATACGGCTCGGGCGCCGAGGGGATCGGTCTGTACAATGGATCGACCCAGTGCACGATCGCGCACAACGTCGTCCACGACAACGTCTCGGTGAACATCTACCTCGACAGCATCAGCCACTCGCTGGTCGACGGGAACCTGGTCTACGAGACCGATCCGGGGAACGACCTCGAGGGGATCGAATTCTCCGACGAGCACTACTCCGACCTGGCCGCGCCAGTGAACTCGTACAACACGGTGATCAACAACGTCGTCGTGGGGAACAACCTGGGGATCGTCTTCTGGATGTCGGACGAGTGGCCCACCTCCGACCTGCAGAACCAGAGCGGACTTCGCTACGACGTCATCGCCAACAACACGCTCATCGACAACAAGGGCTCCTTCCGCTGGGACGCCTCGCCGGCGCACATGGGGACGACCATCGAGAACAACGTGGTGCTGGCGACGGCGGGCAGCTCGCCGACGTACCTGCTCGACGCGAAGTCGAGCAGCGGGATCTCGCTCGATCACAACCTGTGGTTCGCGCCGGATCTCGACCAGCCGTACCTGTGGGTGAGCGCGCAGTCGGATCACGCGGGATGGGTGACCGCCTCGGGGCAGGGGGCTGGCGACGTGCTCGTCGATCCGCTGCTCGTCGGCGGCGCGGTGCCGCCCGCTTCCAATGCGGAGCTGAAGTCGACGTCACCGGCGATCGACGCGGGCATCGCGCTCGCCGGCGTGACCGACGATTTCCTCGGCGCCGCCCGACCGAGCGGGTCGACGAGCGATATCGGCGCCTTCCAGTACGGAGCGGTCGCCCCGGCTGACGGCGGCGCAGGGACCGGCGCTCCGCTGAGCGACGCGGGCAGCGGCGGGAGCAGCGGCGGCGGCGCTGGGGGCGCTGGCGGCAGTGCGGATGGCGGCACCGGCAGCGGCTCGACGGGCACCGGCGGTGGAAGCACGAGCGCTGACGGTGGCGCGTCCGGAAGCGGCGAGGCGAGCGGGTCGAGCGACGGCGGCGGTTGCAGCGTCGGGTCCGTCTCGGGAGCGCTCTCGTGGAGCTGGGCGGCCGGCGTGCTCGGGATCGCCGCGATCGTTCGCCGCCGCAAACGCACGCGCGCCTAGAGCCCGGCTGGCCTACGCTCCCGGCGGAGGTTCGTCATGGGAAAGGCGCTCGCGAATGGCTGGATGGACGTGCACGCGCACTTCACGCCGCCGCAGACTCCGGAGCAGGCCGACGCGCGCTGGAAGGCGATGCGGGCGGAGAAGTTCATGGTGCCCGAGCCCTTCGTCTGGGATCCCGACCAGACGCTCGCGTACATGGACCGCGCGGGCATGGCGATGCAGCTGCTCAGCAACATCCCGCAGACGCTCGACGCCCTGCGCGCGTCCAACGACCATGGCGCCTCGCTGGTGAAGCGCCACCCGAGCCGCTTCGGCCTGCTCGCTGCGCTGCCCACGAACGACACCGGCGCGACGCTCGCCGAGATCGAGCGCGCCTCGCGCGAGCTCCACGCCGACGGCTTCGCGGTGACCTGCTGCTACCAGGGGGTCTACCTCGGCGACACGCAGCTGGATCCGGTGTGGGCCGAGCTCGATCGCCGGCGGGCGACCGTCTTCTGCCATCCCAACGCCTACGCACCGGCGTCGCTCGGCCGGCCGGCGCCGCTCATCGAGGTGGCCTTCGAGACGGCGCGCACGATGGTCGACATGCTCTACGCAGGGACCTTCCGTCGCTTCCCCAACATCCGCTTCGTCGTGGCTCACTGCGGCGGCGCGCTACCGGCGCTGAGCGGCCGGGTGCTGGCGCTCGGCACCGAGGCCTGGGTCCCCAACCCGAACGGGCTGACCCGCGAGGAGATGAAGGAGACGCTCGCGCGCCTCTACGTCGACACCGCGGCCACCGCCACCGAGCACACCCTCGCGCCGGCGCTCGCGATGGTCGGCTGCGAGCACGTGGTCTACGGCTCCGACTGCGGCGTGCCTTGCTCGACGGAGCAGACGCTGGCGAACAACCTCGCCTCCCTGCGTGCGTACGCTGGCCTCACCGCCGAGCAGATCGAAGCGATCGGCCACAACGCCAAGCGCCTGTTCCCCAACGCGGCGGAGCGGCTGGCGTAGTCGAAGATGCCCAAGCTGGCCTCGTCTCTTCCGCGGGGGCCGCGGACGCCCGCGGTCTGGCAGACGGCGCGCTACCTCCTCGACCCGCGCGGCTACACGCGCAAGCTGGTGGCCCGTTACGGTGACGCCATCCGCACCCACGTGGTCCCCGGCCGCGGCGTGACCGTCGCCAGCGCGGAGCTGTCGCGCCAGGTGTTCGCCGCCGACCCGGACAACTTCGCCGCGCTCAGCCTCCTCGGCGACCTCTTCGGGCCGGCGGCGGTCATCGCCACCAGCGGTCGCCGGCATCGACGGCAGCGCAAGCTGATGAACCCGCGCTTCCACGGCGCGCGCATCAAGAGCTTCCTCGCGACCATGCAGCGGGTGACCGACGCTCATCTGCAGACGCTGGTGGCGCGGCCAGACGCCGTCGTCACCATGAGCGCGTTCGCCCAGGCGCTCACCCTCGACATCATCCTCGAGACCATCTTCGGCGCCGACCCGCGCCTCGACCGGCCGCACGGCCGCACCATCCTCAGCGACGTCGTCGGCGCGGTCGTCCCCGCGGTCATCGGCGCTCGCATCCTGCGCCGTCCGTGGTTCGCCCCCTGGAGGCGCTTCGAGGCCGCGCGCGCCCGGTGCGACGCCTGGATCGACGCGATGATCGCCGAGCGCAAGGCGGGAGCCGCGCGGGGAGAGACCCGGGACGACATGCTCGGCCTCCTGCTCGACACGCGCGACGAGGACGGCGCGCCGATGGACGACGCGGAGATCCGCGACCAGATGCTCACCTTGCTGGTGGCCGGTCACGAGACGACGGCGACCGCGATCTCCTGGGCGGTCTACTACCTGGCGCGAGAGCCGCAGGTGCTGGACAAGCTGCGCCGCGAGCTCCACGCGCTCGGTCCCGCTGCGCCTCCGGAGTCGATCGCGAAGGCGCCGTATCTCGCGGCGGTGGTCTCCGAGTCCCTGCGCATCGAGCCAGTGGTGACCGACGTGGTGCGCGTCTGCCGGAAGAATTTCCCCCTCGGCGACTTCGTGGTCCCCGCAGGGCAGAGCGTCTTCGTCCTGCTGTGCGCCGTGCTCGCCGACCCGCGACTCTTCCCCGATCCCACGGTCTTCCGCCCGGAGCGCTTCCTCGAGCGGACCTTCACCGCCGCCGAGTTTGCCCCCTTCGGCGGCGGCAGCCGGCGCTGCCTCGGTGCCGCCTTCGCCGAAGCGGAGATGGCGCTCGTCGTCGCGTCGATCGCCCGCGACTGCGACGTCACGCTCGCCGACGGCGAACCGGAGGTCAGCGTGCGCAAGAACCTGACGATGGGGCCGAAGCGCGGCGTGCGGGTCCGCGTGCGGAGGCGGGACGTTCAGACCGCGAGCAGCCCGCCGTCGACGAACAGCTCGACGCCCGCCACGTAGCTGCTGTCGTCCGAGGCGAGGAAGAGCGCGGCCTTGGCCGTCTCGGCGGCGTCGGCGAAGCGGCCCATCGGGACGAGCTGGCTGAACGCGGCGATGGTCGCGTCGCCCGCCTCCGTGTAGCCGCCGACGAAGCTGCGCATGGCGGGCGTCTCGGTGAGCCCGGGCGAGAGCACGTTCACGCGGATGCCGCGCGTCTTCAGATCGGTGGTCCAGCTGCGCGCGAAGGAGCGGATGGCGGCCTTGCTGGCGTTGTAGACGGTCTGGTTGGGGAAGCCCTTGCTCCCGCTCCCCGAGCCGCAGAGGACCACGGTGCTGCCGCTCTTCATCAAGGGGAGCGCCTTCTGCACGGTGAAGAGCGTCCCCTTCACGTTGGCGTCGAAGATGTGATCGAAGTGCCCCTCGTCGATCTCGCCCATCGTCGCCACGCCGGAGATGCCGGCGTTGGCGAAGAGGATGTCGAGCCTGCCGTGATCGCGCTGGACCCGCTCGTAGAGCCGATCGAGGTCGGTCAGGCTGGAGATGTCCCCCTGGACGCCGACGGTTCCTCCGCCGATCTCCTTCACCGCCTCGTCGAGGCGCTGCTGCCGGCGGCCAGTGATGTACACCGTGGCCCCCTCGGCCACGAAGAGCTTCGCCGTTGCCAGGCCGATACCGTCGCTGCCGCCCGTCACCACCGCGATCTTCCCGCTCAGCTTCGCCATGTCGATCGCCCTCCTGGGCTCGATGTTCACGGTGTCCACTTTAGGTCAGAAGTTTACGCTGTCAACATGGTGGCTCCCAGGCCGCGCAGGGTGAAGTCCAGCAGCTCTTCCAGCGCCTGGCCGCGGGCGGCCTTGGTGGGGAAGTAGCTCGCCCCCTCCACCACCGCCGAGGAGAAGCCGTGGAACACCGTCCAGGCACGCACGTCCCCTCCGGCTCGGTTCTCCGGCCCGATGACCCCGGCGCTCACCAGACGATCGACCGCCTCCCCGAGGATGAGCGCGCCGGTGGGATCCGCCGGCGGTTGCCCCGCTCGCGCCCGCGCGTACTGGCACACGCCGTGCGGGCCGTACATCACGCGAAAGATCTCCGGCTCCTCGATGGCGAAGGCGACGTAGGCACGGCCGGTGGCCTTGAACCACGCGATGGCCAGCGTTGTCGCGTCGCCCCTCTCGTTCTGCCGCTCGGCCTCGGCCACCTTCCGGCGCATCTTCTGCCCGAGCTTCTCGGCCCCCACGTCGGCGACGGCAGTGAGCAGCGCCGACTTGCTGTCGAAGTGGCGGTAGGTCGCGTTGGCCGAGACACCCAGCTTGGCGGCGGCGTCGCGCAGGCTGAAGCTCTCACCGCCGCCCGCGCGCACCAGCTCCGTCGCCGTCTCCACCAGCGCGTTGCGCAGGTCGCCGTGGTGATAGGTCGCCTTGGCCGTCATCCTCCGACGTTGACACCGTGAACATGCGGCGACAAGCCGCCCGCAGCCGCCCGCCGTGGCTAGATGGTGCTCCCCGTGACGCCGAGGTACCGCAGGGCGTCCTCCACCGAGCAGAAGGCCTGCGCCCCGGAGTGATCGGCGCGGGCGTGGCGGGCGACCTGCATGCCACCGACGGCGGTGGCGGTGACCACGGCGATGCGGGGGAAGCCCTGGAACAGGTGCAGGCGGTTGCGGGCGAAGGCGCGCTCGAACTCCACGTCGTTGCGCACCGGGCCGTCGCGCACGTCGACGATCAGGCCGAAGGTGGCCCGGCGCAGGTGCAACAGAGCGCGCTCGATCGCCTCGAAGCACTGGTCGAGCGCGGCGATCGTCTCGAAGGGCTCCTTCGTGCGGCAAAGCACGAGGAGACGGCGGATCGAATGGACCCGCAGATGAAATTGCCGAGTGACGACAAGCTCGCGCATGGTCGACGGCGCCGCCCCTTGCACGCAACCCTACAAGGTTCCGTCGTCGTCGGGCTACCCTCGTGCGATGGCGCAGTCCGTTCCGTCGCACTCGTCGCTTCCCCCGGGTCCGCGCACGCCCGCCCTCTGGCAGACGGCGCGCTTCATCTTCGATCCGCACGGGTACACGCAGAAGATCGTGGCGCGTTACGGGGACGCGATCCGCACCAACGCCACCACCGGCCGTGGGATCGCCGTCGCCAGCGCGGAGCTGTCGCGCGAGGTGTTCGCCGGTGACCCCGACAATTTCGAGGTGACCAGCCTGGTCGGCGACATCTTCGGTCGCCGCGCGGTCATCGCCACCGCCCGCGCGCGCCACCGGCGGCAGCGCAAGCTGATGAACCCGCGCTTTCACGGCGCGCGCATCAAGAGCTTCCTCGCGGCGATGCAGCGAGTGACCGACACGCACCTGGCGACCCGCGCGGCCACGCCGGACGCCGTGCTGGTGATGAACCTGCTCACGCAGTCGCTCACCGTCGACATCATCCTCGAGACGATCTTCGGCGCCGACCCGGGGCTCGATCGCGCGCGCGGGCGGACCATCCTCACCGAGGCGGTCGGCGCGGTCACCCCGTCGGTCATCGGCTCGCGCTACCTGCGGCGCGGATGGTTCGCGCCGTGGAGGAACTTCGAGGCGGCGCGCGGGCGCTTCGACGCGTGGATCGACGAGATGCTGGCGGCGCGCAAGGCCCGCGGCGAGACCGGCGACGACATGCTCGGCCTGCTGCTCGACGCGCGCGACGAGGACGGCGCGCCGATGGACGATGCGGAGATCCGCGATCAGATGTTCACCCTGCTGGTCGCCGGCCACGAGACGACGGCGACGGCGATCTCGTGGGGCGTCTACTACCTGGCGCGGCAGCCGGAGGTGCTGGCGAAGCTGCGCGCCGAGCTCGACGCGCTCGGCCCGCAAGCCTCGCCGGAGTCGATCGCGAAGGCGCCGTACCTCTCGGCGATCGGCTCCGCGTCGCTGCGCATCGCGCCGGTGGTCACCGACGTGGTGCGTGTCTGCCGGAACGACTTTCCCCTCGGCGGCTACGTGGTGCCGGCGGGGCAGACCATCTTCGTCCTCTTGTGCGCGGTGCTGCGTGACCCCCGCCTCTTCCCTGAACCGACAGTCTTCCGCCCGGAGCGGTTTCTCGAGCGGACGTTCACCGCAGCCGAGTTCGCTCCCTTCGGCGGCGGCAGCCGGCGCTGCCTGGGCGCCGCCTTCGCCGAGTCGGAGATGGCGCTGGTTCTCGCCTCGATCGCCCGCGACTGGGACGTGACGCTCGCCGACAGCGAGCCGGAGGAGTGCGTGCGTCGCAACCTCACGATGGGACCGAAGCACGGCGTGCGCGTCCGTCTGCGACGTCGGGCTACGTAAAGCCTCCGCGCCGCGCTGGCGTTCTTCGCCGGCTTGGCTACCTACGAGTGCACCGGATGGTGCGCGCGCGACAACGCCGCCACGGGCTCGTCGCTGCGGCCGTCGGGGGCTTCGCGCTCTTCCTCGGCCTCGCAGCGGACGCGCACGCGGCTCCAACAGATGCGCCTGCGCCTGCAGCTGCGTCCGCCGCGCCCGCACCCGCACCCGCACCCGCACCCGCACCCGCACCACCAGCGCCACCGGTGCTCGTCGCGCCGAAGCTGATCTCCGATCCGTCGGTCCCTTATCCCGGTGGACCCGCGGGACCGAGCGGCGACCGGCGCGTGGTCCTGCGCCTCGTCATCTCACCGGACGGCGCGGTGCGCGAGGTCACCGCTCCGGACAGCGAAGCGGGCGACGCCGTGTTCGCCCACGCGGCGCTCGTCTCCGCGCGCGGCTGGCGCTTCATCCCCGCGACCCGTGGCGGTGTCGCCATCGCCTCGGTGATCAAGTTCGAGGTCGTCTTCCGTGACGACGCCGCGCGCATGGCCGCGAGCGCCAACACGACCGTGGGCAACGCACCGGCCGGCCCCGACGCGGTCACCGTCCCCACGCGATCGTCTCCGGCGGGCGCGATCGCCGGCGCCGAGGACGTGGTGATCCGCGGCGAGCACGGCGAACCCTCCCGCACAGCCAGCCTCACCCGCGCCGAGGTGCGCGAGATCCCCGGCACCTTCGGCGATCCGTTTCGCGCCATCGAGATCATGCCCGGCGTCACGCCGATCGTCAGCGGCCTCCCGTTCTTCTTCGTCCGCGGTGCGCCGCCGGGAGACGTCGGCTACTACCTCGACGGCATCAAGGTCCCCTACCTGTTCCACGTCGGCGCCGGCCCCTCGGTCATCCAGCCGGGGCTCGTCGATCGCGTCGATCTCTACCCCGGCGGCTACCCGGCGCGCTTCGGTCGCTACAGCGGCGGCATTGTCGACGGCGAGGCGGCCGAGCCCGGCAAGGAGCTGCACGGCGAGTACAACGTGCGCCTCTTCGACGCCGGCGGGATGGTCGAGACCCCCTTCGACGACGGCAAGGGGACCATCCTCGTGGGCGGCCGCTACTCGTACACCGGCGAGGTGCTCTCGCTCGTCTCGTCCGGCGTGACGTTGAACTACTGGGACTACCAGGGGCGCATCTCGTACAAGCTCACCCCGCGCGACACCCTGAGCGTCTTCGCCTTCGGCAGCTACGACTATCTCGGGCAGAAGACGCCGACCGGTACCGACACGCTGTTCGGCACCGAGTTCCACCGCGTGGACCTCCGCTACGACCACAAGATCGACGGCGGCAACATCCGCACGGCCATCACCGGCGGCATCGACACGACCGATCTCGGCGACGGCCAGTCGGTCCGCGACCGCATGGTCGCGATGCGCAGCGAGCTGACCTACAAGCTGACCAAGGGGCTGCTCCTGCGCGCCGGATCGGATGTACAGGTGGACTCCTACGACGTGCTGCTCAACGTCGGCCAGGTGAGCGCCGCCGAGGCGAGCGTGTTCAACGCCTTCCCCTCGCGCACCGATCTCGAGACCGGCGTGCGCGCCGACGTGGTGTGGAGCGTGGCCCCGCGCCTCGAGGTGACACCCGGTATCCGCGCCGACTTCTACGCGTCGCAGGGGGCCACGGCGATCGGCATCGATCCGCGCCTGGCCACGCGCCTCGCCTTGAGCAAGAACGCGCGAGTGCTCACCGCTCTCGGCATCGCCCACCAGACGCCGTCGTTCGTGCTCCCGGTGCCCGGCTTCCAGCCTGGCGGGCTCCCCGGTGGCCTGCAGACCTCGGTGCAGGAGAGCACCGGCCTGGAGCTCGATCTCGGCGGCGCCACCACCGCCACCGCGACGGTGTTCCACAACGCCTTCTACGACCTGAGCGACGCGCTCAGCGTGCTGCAGCCGACCACCGGGGGATGCGCGCCGGGCACCTTCCCCACCGACACCATCGCCGGCGACCGCGGCACCCAGCCGACCGGGACCGGCGGCGGCTGCGGGGTGAATCGCTTTCCGCCCGGCACCCTCGGCCCCGATCGCAGCGGCGGCGGCGGGCAGGCGGCGAGCAGCACCAGCGCGACCAACGCCGCCAACGCCTTCGCCGTGCGCGCCAACGGGCAAGCGTACGGCTTCGAGCTCTTCATCAAGCGCAAGCTCACCAGCCACATCGGCGGCTTCCTCTCGTACACGCTGTCGCGCTCGACCCGCACCTTCGGCGGGCAGGACTACATCGCCTCGTTCGACCGCACCCACGTGCTCAACGCCGCGCTGGCCTTCGACCTCGGGCACAACTGGCGCGCCGGCACCCGCTTCACCTTCTACACCGGCCTGCCGCGAGCGCCGGATCCGACCGATCCGGGGTCGACCCGCCTCGATCCGTTCTACCGGGTCGACCTGCGCCTGGAGAAGCGCTGGTCGATCCCCAACACCTTCCTCGGAAAGAAGGCCTGGGTCTCCTTCGTCGCGGAGTGGTTGAACGCGACGTTGACGAAGGAGGCCATCGGCACCAGCTGCACGCTCAGCGGCTGTACGGAGACGCTCATCGGTCCGGTCACCATCCCCAGCCTGGGGATGGAAGGAGGCTTCTAGATGCGAAAGCTCGTCACGATCATCTGTACATCCGTCCTCGCCGCGTGCGGAGGGAGCAGCGCCGGGAGCAAGCCGGTGGTCCCGCCCTGCGATCTCACCTGCCAGGATCAGATCGGCGTCACCGGCGCGCGCGAGATGCTCAAGCTGATCTACAACCTGGGCCTGCAGGGGCAGCCGGTGGGCAACCAGGACGCGATGGCGCCGTGCCCGCTGGGCGGCTCGGCGCACGTCTTCGGCACCGCCAGCTCCAACGCCGTGCAGGGCTCGACGACGGTGCAGCTCACCTACGTGCTCGACCAGTGCGTCTACGACAACGTCGACCCGACGACGCCGACGCAGAACTACGCGCTCACGGTGACCGGCACCTTCACCGAGACCGGCACGCTGGCGGTGCAGCCGTCCTCCACCACCGCCCTCGGTATCACCGGCACCGACGTCACCATCAGCGGCACCGTGGACGACCCCGCCGTCATGTACGACGCCGCGGACTGCGCGCTCGAGCTGCAGCAGAACGGAAATGACCTGTCCGGCACGATCTGCACGCGATCGGTCGGGGTATCGCTCTGAGCGTTTGCGCTGCCGAGCCAACCTCGTACGCTGAGACCCGTGGTGCGGCGTGAAGGGCGAGGATTGGCCACGCGCGCGTTCGCGCTGCTGACGACCTTGCGCATCTTCGCCTGGATGCTCCAGGTGGCGCACGATGGGAGCCTGGCGCCGTTCCTGGTCTTCCGGGAGCACGCCGGGTGGGCCAGCGTGCCGCTGAACCTCGCCTTCGTCGGGCTCGGCTCGGGCGCGATGATGCTCTTTCTCTTCGCCGGGCTGTCGCTGCTGGCGACCGATCTCGGGCTGCGCAACCGGCGGCGGCGGCGCACCGCGATGGTGATGACCTTGCCGGTGGCCGCCTTCGCCACCGCGCTCTTCCAGCATCGCCTGCTGCCGCATCCGTACGAGATGCCGTTCCCCGGGACGGCGCCGACGAGCTTCGCGCAGCTCGCCGGGAGCGTGCCGTTCCTCGCGGGCTTCTTCCTCGGCGGGCTCGTCGCGCTGGCGACGCTGGTGCAGGTGTCGGCGCGCTCGCACACCGCGCTCCACGGGCTGCGGCCGGTGCGCAGCGTCGCCTCGGCGATGCGTCGCGTGGCGGTGTCGGTGCCGCGGCGCGATCCGTTCGCGCCGCTCCTGGTGCTGGTCGGCGCGCTCGCCGTGGCCATCGCCTTCGTTCCGCCGTCGCCCGCGCACGCGCAGCCGTTCACCTTGCTCGACGCCATCTACCTCGGCGGGAGCCTCCTGGCGCTGGGGCGCTACGTCCTCGGCCGGCGCGCGGTGGTCGGTGCCGATGGGCTGATGCTCGGGACGGCTCCGCGGCGCTTCGTCCCCTTCGCGGAGATCGATCGCGCGGTGGTTCGTGACGAGGGGCTCGAGCTGTCACGCGCGGGGGAGCGGCTCGCGCGGCTCGAGG